>NZ_JAQREO010000021.1:0-44465 GCF_028599385.1 Pseudoalteromonas sp. CST2 | reverse complement strand
CATCGACATCTACGTAAATTGCATCTAAGTTATTCATGCCCTTGCCTTGGTAATCTTATGTTTCTTGGTCGAAAGATCTGATCACCGCAAGGGCATTTAGTTCCATTTCTTATGCGCAGCTCAGGTTTATTACTTAAATCAATCATTTTGAGTGAGTAAATGGAGTGAGTAATAACAGCACCTAACCTTTTGATGAGGTAATTATGCGCATGCAAACAAGGGAGAAAAAGAGAGGATATACCCAATTAATATGGACTGTTTTGTCCATAATAAATTTTAAACAAAAAAAAGCCCTGCATGTGTATGCAGGGCTTTAATATAAATGGTGCCTCGACCCGGAATCGAACCAGGGACACGAGGATTTTCAATCCTCTGCTCTACCAACTGAGCTATCGAGGCACTTAAACAGTGCAATTAAATGTTTAAACATTTAATTTAAATAAATGGTGCCGACTAACCGAGTCGAACGGTTGACCTACTGATTACAAGTCAGTTGCTCTACCAGCTGAGCTAAGTCGGCACACTAAACTGTGTGCTAAGGCACGTTCAATTTTAAAGATTGAGAACTTAAAATAAATGGTGCCTCGACCCGGAATCGAACCAGGGACACGAGGATTTTCAATCCTCTGCTCTACCAACTGAGCTATCGAGGCACAAAAACTGTGCAATTAAATATTTAAACATTTAATTTGAATAAATGGTGCCGACTAACCGAGTCGAACGGTTGACCTACTGATTACAAGTCAGTTGCTCTACCAGCTGAGCTAAGTCGGCACACTAAACTGTGTGCTAAGGCACGCGTAATAACGTTTAAACTATTGATTAAACACCACTACTTTAATAAATGGTGCCTCGACCCGGAATCGAACCAGGGACACGAGGATTTTCAATCCTCTGCTCTACCAACTGAGCTATCGAGGCACTTTAACAGTGCTAATTAAAAATCATAAATGATTTTTAATGCAATTCCCACTCAGCGCTATCGACTGAGCCATCTGGGCGTGCGGCGTATTAAACGAGTTTTGCCCTTACAAGTCAACTTTTTTTTTACTCTTTATAACTGTTTGAACGGTTTTCACACAACAAAGCTTATTTTTATAGACTAATGTTTATTTATCCAACAAAAACTCACAAAAAACCTTAATTTAATCAATTAAACCAGACTAAAAACGTAGTGAATTATTTTACGTAAATGATACGATTACTGTGAAAATACGATAAGGGCTTATCGTACAAACAAATACCAATGGGAACAATCAATGCAGAGTAAATTCTCTTCGCCGGTGAAAGGCTTACTGCCGCTTTTTTTAATAATTAATATTGCAGTAACAGCGCTTGCTATTGTTGCCTTTGCGTTTTATTCGCAAAACACACAACCTGCACCAGCAGCCAAACAAAAAGTAAGTATTACGCAGCTAGCACAACAACTTGATTTACCAATGGTAGATGCACTTACTATGTATGGGCAAGGCAAGGTTCGCCAGCTACTTGAGCTTACTTCAGTATTAGATGATGAGTTTGAATATACGCTCTATCGCTTTAATGCCACCTCAGAAACCCAACTTGTATATAGCAGCACTAAACCCGCTATCGAATCTAAAAAAGTAGATGAGCATTTAACTGAGCAAGGTATATTGCACCATATATTGCTTTTGAACGACCAGCCTATTGGTGAGCTAATAATAAAACAACAGTTACCAGCACCGCCTTTAACGCAGCAAGACTCGCAAGTAATAGCCTATATTATTGCAATTGTAAGCGTGTTCGCCTTATTTGCATTAGCCCTACTATTTAATACCTATATAAATACTCGCTTACGTAAAAGTAGTCATTTGTTAAATGAAGAACTTCAAGCGATTACCGAAAATGGCAATTACGACAGTAAAGTAAGTGAAAAACTAGACTTAGGCTTATCTGGCGTGGCTAAAAACATAAACTTGCTGCTAGATAAAGTTAACTCAGTAATGTCTGAAAAAGAGGCTGCGCAAAAAGAGCTTCAAAAATTACAAACTGGCCTTGAGAGCGAAGTACAACAAAGAACAATTGCATTAGAGCAAGCGACATTAAAAGCACAACGCGCTAGCGAAACTAAAACGACCTTTTTAGCCACTATGAGCCATGAAATTCGCACGCCTATGAACGGCGTTATTGGCACTATAGATTTATTAAGACAAACAGAGCTTGATGGCGCGCAGCATCGTTTAAGTACTATTATCCGTGAGTCAGCGTTTTCACTATTAAGTATTTTGGATGATATTTTAGACTTCTCTAAAATTGAAGCGGGTAAGCTAAATATTGACCCTACGCCTTTTTCAGTTACTGATACGATTGAAGAAGTGGCTCGCGTGCTTTCATCTGTTGCTAAAAAGCGCAAATTAGATTTAGAGCTTTCTATTGCGCCAGATATTCCAACTAATTTAACTGGCGATACAATACGGGTTCGCCAAGTACTGTATAACCTTTGTAGTAATGCAATTAAGTTCACCAGCACTGATGACAAACGCCAAGGGCACGTAAAAATATCGGTAGAAGTGGCCCATAATACGGCAGATCATTTTACGCTGCGTTTTTGCGTAACCGATAACGGCAAGGGCATGACCCAAGCGCAACTGCGAGAAATATTTAACCCGTTTGTGCAAGCCGAAAACTCAATTACCCGTGAATACGGCGGCACTGGTTTAGGGCTTTCTATTTGTAAAAGTTTAACCGAGCTTATGCTCGGTACTATTAATGTAACTAGCCATGCAGGCATTGGTAGCGAATTTACCGTTGAGCTTCCATTTGGTACCTCAGGAAAAATTAAGTACGCACATAAAAATGCGCTCAATGGCAAACATGTAGTGGTAGTGAGCAATCATTTAGAGCGCGAAAAAGCAATGTACCGCTATTTATCGTTTATGGGCGCTAAAATTACCTACGTGCACAACCAGCAAGAAATAGAAGCTCAACAAGAGCAGCACGACATTATATGGGTTGTCGATGGCATAGATGATATGGAAAAAGTTAACTCTTTACTGCGTCGTCTTATTTACTCACTTGAAGATAATAATCAACAAGTAGTGGTATTAAGTAAGCTTGATGAAGCCGCTATAAACCATAAAAATGTATTTTATATTAATGCCTCACCGCTGTGTAAATCTAACTTTATGATGTCGATATTGGTAGCAGCAGGCTTGCATCAACCTAAACAAATTAAAAAAACAAAAACACTCAACAATTATTTAAATGTTGAACAAGCACGCGATGCCAATAAACTCATTTTATTAGTAGAAGATAACCTACTAAACCAGCAAGTTTTAACCGACCAACTGCATATACTAGGCTATGGCGTTGAAGTAGCAAATAACGGTGAAGAAGGTTTAGATATGTGGCGTCAAAACAATTACTCGCTCATATTAACCGACTTACATATGCCAAAAATGTCAGGTTACGATATGGTTGAAAAAATTCGTGATGAAGCCGAGTTGTTAGATTCTATAGACGCTCAGCCTTATATTATTGCGGTTACTGCCAATGCGCTCAAAGGTGAAAAAGAGCGTTGCCTGGCGGTAGGTATTAATGACTTTATTACTAAGCCTATAGAGCTTAATGCCTTAGAAGATACCTTAAAGCGTTGGTATGATAAGCATAATAAAGACCAAACTGTTGTTATTCATCAAAAGCCTGCCATGCCTATTAATATGGACGCGGTATCGACTTATGTAAACGGCGACGAAGCCAAACAATTACGCTTTTTCAAAATGTTTTTAGAGCAAAGCCAAAGCCTAATTAAAAGCATTAATTCCGGCGTTATGGTTAATGACAGAGACGAGATAAGCAGTGCTTGTCATCAGCTCAAGGCTATCTCTAAAACTATTGGTGCTGAGGCCGTTGCACAATGTGCAGAAGAGTTTGAAGAGAAGTGTCGAAATGCAGAGCTTGATACTGATGAGCTAATAGCGCAAAGAGATACCCTTGAAATTGAATACTCTAAAGCTGCGCAGTTTTTAAAAGAGCAAGTGCGCTCAGCGAATACTGATGAAGAAACGCTATAAAATATAGCTATAAAAAAAAGGGCTATATAGCCCTTTTTTTTATGCCTAAAAATTACTTTTCAGGAGGTCGATAACCTTCAATTTCTACGTCTTTGTCTTCAAACAAAAAGCCAACCATTTGCTCTTCTAAAAACGTACGGTGCTCTGGGTCCATCATATTTAAATGCTTTTCGTTAATTAGCATAGTTTGCTTATGCTGCCACTGGCCCCACGCTTCTTTAGAAATATTATTAAAAATTTTCTCGCCTAGTTCACCGGGGTATAACTGAAATCCAAGCCCTTCGGCTTCTTTTTGTAACTTTTGACAAAATACTGTACGTGCCATAATTGACTCTCTTAAGCGCTAAATGCTAATAGTTTAACCTATTGGGCTCATTTGTTTAACCAACTTTTTAGTCGGTGCAGCTAAACCCACCTCTATAGATTGATCGAGTGGGTACCACACAAGTTGTTTATCGTTTACTACATCCGGTACGTTATTAATATTAAGCACATGTGGATTTATCGTCAGCTCAAAATGCGAAAACACATGAGTAAAAGGTGTTAACTCTTCCAGCTCGGTTTTTAAGCCTTGCTGATTTAAAAATAACACCATTTCGCTGTATTCGTTAAACTCAAAAAAGCCAAACAGACCGCCCCAAATACCGCTACTTGGGCGCTTTTCCATTAAAACTTTCTCGTCATGCTGAATAATTAATTGATGACAACTCTTTTTAGGAACCGCTTTTTTAGGTTTAGAATGAGGAAACTCTTTTACTTTACCGGCATTAAACGCACCGCAATCGCTATTAAGTGGGCACGCTTGGCAGTCAAAGCGACTGCGAGAGCAAAGGCTGGCGCCCAAGTCCATCATGGCTTGGTTAAACTCAGTCACATTGTTTTTAGGGGTTAACTGGGAAGACAAGTGCCAAAGTTGGTTTTCTACTTTTTTTACCCCATACCACCCTTCAACCATAAAATAACGGGCAAGCACTCGCTTAACATTACCATCTAAAATAGGGTGGTGCTGGCCAAGCGACAGCGATAATACCGCACCTGCGGTAGAGCGCCCTATTCCGGGTAAATCCATGACCTCTTCAAGTGTAGTAGGAAATTTACCTTGGTATTTATCTCGCACTATTTTGGCCGTTTTATGTAAGTTACGTGCCCGTGCGTAGTAACCTAAGCCAGTCCAATGATGCAGCACTAAATCTTCATCTGCATTTGCTAAAGCAATGATATCTGGGAAGCTTGCCATAAACTTTTCAAAGTATGGAATAACCGTAACAACTTGCGTTTGCTGTAACATTACTTCTGACACCCACACTTTATACGGTGTTTTACCTAGTTGCCAAGGCAATGTTTTACGCCCATGAAGGTGATACCACTGAACCACTTGGTTAGCAAATTTGTCTGACTGCTGTTTATTTAAATCCAACATATACTACTTTTACTCATGCTCAATAGCGGCTCAGTCTATTGCAGTTAATAAAAAGATCAAGCTATGAAGGCGCTATAACACGCTAATACTTGTGATTAGCTGCGTGGTCAGGGATAATACGCAACCATTTTTAAACACATTGTTTTTGTCAGGCCAATAATATGAGTGAATCAAGTAACAACAACCTTGAGCAAGCTAAGCAAGAAGGTAAGTATATCCGCACAATTCGCAGTTTTGTAAAACGCGAAGGCCGCTTAACTAAAGGCCAAGCTGCCGCAATTGAAAAATGCTGGCCAACTATGGGTCTTGAGCATAAAAACGGCCTACTCGACTTAGCTCAAGTATTTGGCAATAACAATGATGTAGTATTAGAAATTGG
Source organism: Pseudoalteromonas sp. CST2 (assembly GCF_028599385.1). Taxonomy (NCBI): domain Bacteria; kingdom Pseudomonadati; phylum Pseudomonadota; class Gammaproteobacteria; order Alteromonadales; family Pseudoalteromonadaceae; genus Pseudoalteromonas; species Pseudoalteromonas sp. CST2. The sequence continues at coordinate 38,632 of NZ_JAQREO010000021.1, read as the reverse complement.
TTTTGGTATGGGCAAGTCATTAGTTGAAATGGCAAAAAATGCACCGCACCTAAACTTTATTGGTATTGAAGTACATCGCCCAGGCGTTGGCGCATGTTTAATGGATGCAGATGAAGCCGGTGTTACTAATTTACGTGTATTTGAACACGATGCGGTAGAAGTACTCGCTGACTGCCTTGCAGATGAAAGCTTAACAACGCTGCAGTTATTCTTCCCTGATCCATGGCATAAAAAGCGTCATCATAAACGCCGTATAGTGCAAACAGAATTTGCTGAAAAACTGCGTACAAAATTAAAAATTGGCGGTGTTTTTCATATGGCTACTGACTGGGAAAACTACGCCGAGCACATGCTAGAAGTTATGCAAGCAGCGCCTGGCTATAAAAATCAGTCATCTACCAACGACTACGTACCTCGCCCTGATTCGCGCCCACTAACTAAGTTTGAACAGCGCGGCCACCGTTTAGGTCACGGCGTATGGGACTTGATGTTTGAGCGCACAAAATAATTACACTAATTTACTAATCAATAATTTGTAAGGCAAAGCCATTTATGAGCGTATTAACCAACCCAAGTTTACTGTTACTTCGTAATAGCGAAGAACTAGTGGGAAAATCTATCTTGGTGGTCAACTTTGTTCAAGATGGCTTTTTAGCAGAGCTAAAGCAGCTAAATCCTCAAAGTGCCATCACCGCATTTAGTTATAACCATGCTAATGGGGAATTTGCTAAAAAAATAAATGGCATAAACGTGTGTGTTAACCATGAAATGGCCGCCAACGATTATGATTTAGTCATTCTTTACTACCCAAAATCAAAGCCTGAAGTATTAATGGCACTTGATAATATTCGCGCCGTTATTAACGAAAAAGCACAGCTACTTGTGGTAGGCGAAAATAAAAGTGGCGTTAAATCGATAGAAAAACAGCTCGCGGGCAAAGCGCAGTACAGTAATAAAATTGACTCTGCTAAACATTGTATTTTGTTTTCATTTGAGCAACTAGAGAACAATCCAACCTTTGAGATTAGCCGCTACCATAAAACGTTTAGAGTAAATGTAGCAGGAGTAGAGTTTGATGCTATCAGTGTTCCGGGTGTATTTAACCACGGCGCTTTAGACGCTGGCACAAAAATGTTGCTAGAAAATGCCCCTACCACTAAACAAGGTAATGTACTGGATTTTGGCTGTGGCGCGGGCTTAATAGCCACTTTTTTAGGTATTAAAAACCCAGCACTGACTTTTACTTGCAGCGATGTGAGCGCACTTGCAACTTATGCTACTGAGCAAACATTAAAGCTTAATAATATTAAAGGCGGCACTATTTTAAGTGATGGCTTAAAAAGTATTAGCGGCAAGTTTGATTTAATAGTTAGTAACCCGCCTTTTCATACTGGCATAGCGACCGACTACGCAATTGCAGAAGCATTTTTATCAAATGCTAAGCAGCACTTAACCAAGGTAGGAAAGCTAAGCATAGTGGCTAATAGCTTTTTAAAATACCCGCCAATTTTAGAGGCGCAGTTTGGTAGCTTCCACACTGTGTACAAAAATAACAAATTTGCCGTTTACAGTAGCTAACTAATTATACTTAATTAGGCTAAGTGTAATTAATACTTAGCCTAACTTTCGAATAAATATCAGAATTAATTTCACTATTTCCCTTCACTTTCTATGGTTTTTGCTAAACTAAAGTTCTAAATATAAATATTCATGCTTAGGCGATGCAGCAATAATGCCAAAAAAAGTACATCAAAAAAGTATTCGAAAAGCGCTGATCAACACCATCATGCTTATCACTGCTATTTGTTTAACTTTATCGGTTTCAATTTCCACTTATATGAGTGTAAAAGAACAAAAGGAACTGATCATAAACAAGCTCGTGATCCTTTCCGATATTGTTGCTTTTGATGCCGCAGATTCATTGGTAAAAGACGACAGAAAAACAGAAGAAAAACGCCTAAAGTCGTTTGATAAAATCCCCCTTGTTAAAAACATTCATATTTACGCAATAGAGAAAACATCGAGTAAACCTGTATTTTTTATTAGCTTTAATGCTAAAAAAACCCCACCTGTTCCGCTGCGCGTTGACAGCATTAAAGAGCTTAACGAGCCAAGAGTGACCAACAATTACATTGAGCTAATAACACCTGTGCTCAATAACGAGCAGGTGGTGGGTTACGTTTACATGCGTGGTAGTTTAGAAAGCCTAGATGAATTTATAAAACAAAAAATTATTATAGATATTTTCCTTACCCTGTTTATTTTGTTTTTTGTGTACTTTATAGCAATAAAAACACAAAAAAGTATCGCTAACCCTATTGAACACTTAAGTGTATTGCTACAAGACGTATCAAAAAATCATAATTATGACGTACGCGCACCAAGCACCAGCGTAAAAGAGGTTACAGCCCTATCAAACAGCTTAAATATCATGCTTACTCGCACCCGTAAGCAAATAGAACGTCATGAAAAAGACAAACTAGAGATCAAACAACTCAACCAAAGCTTAGAAGAAAAGGTAAGCCAAAGAACAATAGCCCTGCGTGAAGCAAACCAAGAGCTGCTTTCTACCCTTGAGCGAATGCATCAATACCAAGAACAAATAGTAGAAAACGAAAAAATGGCATCTTTAGGGCAAATGGTAGCCGGCGTAGCCCATGAGGTTAACACCCCAATTGGCCTAGGTATTACTGGCTCAACCTTGCTGCGCGATAAACTTGCCGATATTCAGCTTAGTTTTGATAATAAGTCTCTTACTTCTAACCAATTAAAACGCTTTATTGACGAAGGTATCGAAAACCTTGACTTAATTTATAGAAACCTAAATCGTGCGGCCGACCTTATCTCTAACTTTAAAAAGGTAGCTGTAATTCAAGATGACGGGATTAAAACCCATGTAAACATCCATAGGTTAATATCTGATGTGTTAATGTCGATTCAATCAGAGTTAATAAAGTCAAAGCCTAACGTAGTGATTAATTGTCCGAGTGATTTAACCATTGAGAGTAAATCTGAGCCATTACAACAAATATTCCAACAGCTTATTTTAAACTCTGCCATTCATGGTTTTAGCAATAGCGAAAATAACGAAATTAAGTTTGATATAGAAATAACAGGCCCACAAATAAAAATAACCTACACAGATAACGGCCAAGGCGTTGATAAAAATGTCAAAAACAGGATATTTGACCCATTTGTAACCTCTAAGCGGGGCCAAGGGGCAAGTGGTTTAGGCATGCACTTAGTGTACAACTTAGTAACCCAAGCACTAGGTGGGCATATACTGTATGACCTAGATGCAAAACCCGGCGTACGCTTTGTTATTACAATTCCATAAAAAGTGTTTAAAAAAAGAGTATTTATTTACGCTTTTTACTTGAATTACCATTTAATGACCTTATAGAGAGAGCATGTGATATTTCATGTTTAATTATTTAACTTGATCTAATAATTAAGCGATACAATTTCTGAACTTTATTGCTTTTGCAGTATCACATACATTGATGAAAGGTTATAAAATGATATAATTCCGTTTTGAATTTGCGCGATTATTTTTAGTACCTTTAAGCGATTGGTGGATGTATCAATTATTAAAGGAAATGGCTTCGTTTTCATAATTCAAAAAGCTGCATCCGTTATATATCATTAAACAGTAGTTTTTGCACAATGCCTTTTGGTTAGTTTGGAACACCCCTACTGTTTTATTTTTATCCAACTTGTTTTTTCTTGTTAACATTTGGGTATAATCCTATAATCTCTAGTAATCGAATTATTTAGTTAAGATTCGATTTTTTGTAAATAAAATATTCCAAAAAGGTTAATTAATAATGCAAACGCCAGTCATTCTAATCGTAGAGGATGAAGACGTAACTCGACTAAACCTCGTGAGTTTATTTGAAGCTGAAGGTTACAAAGTTATTGAAGCCATTGATGGCGATGATATGCATGACAAGCTTACAAATAATGATGACGTCAATCTTGTAGTTATGGACATCAACCTACCGGGTAAAAACGGGCTAATATTAGCACGTGAATTACGCCAAAAACGTAAAGTCGGTTTAATCTTTTTAACCGGCCGTGATAACGATGTAGACCGTATTTTAGGTTTAGAAATTGGTGCTGATGATTACATCACTAAACCTTTTAACCCTCGTGAATTGACTATACGCGCTCGCAACTTAATTACCCGTACAGCGCTAGGCGGCGAAGAGTCAGTGCTAGAAACCAACGGTGTAATTACATTTAATGGTTGGGAACTTGACGAAAACAGCCGTTGTTTAACGTCACCAAATGGTGATGCTAAGCGTTTACCTAAAGGTGAATACAGAGCGCTGCGTTTAATGCTTGATTCTCCAGGGCGTATTTTTAGCCGTGAGCAACTTATTAAGCATATGACTGGCCGTGAACTTCGCGCTAATGACCGTACAGTAGATGTAACTATTCGTCGTATTCGTAAGCACTTCGAAAGTGATAATTCTACTTCTGAGCTAATCAGCACCATCCATGGTGAAGGTTACCGCTTTATTGGTAAAATCGACGCTTAATTAGAGTAAACCGCTTACTCTAATAATTGTAAAAACGAATGAAGGGCAATTTGTCCTTCATTTATTTTATCTGCCAATATATCTAACCATTCTTTTAGTACTTCATCTGATTCATCAAGCGCACCGTGTTCCATCTTTTTAGCATGTAACTGTACGTCGTTTAATCCTACAGAGCCCGCAGCACCTTTAAGCTTATGCGCCACCGATTTGTACTCTTCCCTGTCGTTTTCATTTAACGCGCTTTGCAGCTCTTGCTGATATTGCGGGTTTAGTTTTTCAAACAAACCACTGCTGCGCTTAAATACTTCAAGCCCCATAGAGTTTACAAAGTCTTCAATGGTTTCAACATCAAGCACACCTGCATTAATGCCCTCAAGCGCTTCTTTACTTACCGTTAGCAGTGGTTTGTCTGATTCACTTTGTTGAATATCAAACAAATCAGCCAGCATTTTATCAAGCTTTATTGTATTAATCGGTTTAGCAAGCGCCCCTTGCACCGAAATACCTTCTAAGTCTTCTTCGGCGCTACGTACATTCGCTGTAAGCGCAACGATAGGTAATTTATCAAAATGGCTATCGGCACGTATTTGTCTTGCCACCTCATCACCATTTATATCGGGCAGTTGCATATCAAGTAGTACTAAATCTAGCTCGTCTTCGGTTTCTACAAACGAGAGTGCATCTTCACCTGTTTCGGCCCAAATTACTTCATGGCCGCGCTGCTCTAACAGGTTTGTCGCAATTTCAGCATTTAATGGCACATCCTCTACAAGTAAAATATATAAACCTCTACCGGCATAGCTTTGTTCGGTAGGCGCTACACATAAGCTAAGCGGTATGTGTACTGTAAAGCAGCTGCCTTCACCTTCTGCACTGGTTACCGAAATAGTGCCTTTCATTGCACTGACCAACGCTTTGGTTACGGCTAAACCAATGCCTGAGCCAATCGCGTTTTTACCGCTTAAATCTGGGGCTTTGTAGTACATATCAAATATGCGCGAGAGTTGATCCTCTGGGATCCCCTGCCCTGTGTCTGATATTTTAAGTTCAAGCCACGGTCCATCGTTACGCTCTTCTCGGCTACATGTGAGTTTTACCTCGCCATGCTGGGTAAACTTAACGGCATTATTAATTAAGTTCCATACCACTTGGCGTAAACGCGTTGGGTCTAGGAGTGCATAAACATCTAATGTGCCATTTCGCTCAATTGAAAATTCAAGCTCTTTTTGTTCAGCAATTAAACCGGCAAAGTTCACTACATCGTTAATAAAGTCTGAAACGTTAATAGAGTCGGTTGCTATATCTAACTGCTCTCGGTCTATTTTATCTAAATCTATAATATCGTTAAAAATATTACCTAAGGTTTCAGCGCTCGAAAACACCGTATTACACCAACTGCGTTGCTGCTTATTAAGCTCTGTATCAAGTAGCATTCGGGTTAAACCTACAATGCCATTTAATGGCGTGCGCAGTTCATGGCTAAGCGTTGCTATAAACTTACCTTTATCCTTATAGGCTGTTTCAAGCGCTTGTGCTGCTTCTTTACGGCTGGTTATATCACGGCCAAATGCAAGCAAACCTATGTAGTCACCTTGATCATTTATAAACGGTAATTTACGCAGCTCAAACCAACGGTTTTCGCCATTAACCATATATTCAACATCGATTGTCAGCGCTTGATGCGTTTGCTCTACTTGTTTATCGGTTCTGAGTACTTCTGCTAAAAAGTAGCTTGGGAAAATCTGCTCCACTGTTTTACCAATTAGTTCAGCACTGGTTTTGCCCATAACCTCTTCAAACATCTTATTACAGCCGGCAAACACGCCGTTGTTATCTCGGTAATAAAATAAATCGGGGGAAGAGTCGACAATAGAGCGAAGGAGCATGCCTTGCTGAGCAAGTTCTTGTTGTGTTTTTTTACGCTCTGCTATTTCGCGGCGAAGCTCTTCAATGGCGCGATGCTTGGCATGAAAAGCCATTTTTCGCTCATCTATTTCAATGTTGAGGCGGTTGATATTATCTTTTAATGTTTGGTTTAACAGCTTTTCTTGTTTTGTGGCGCTGTCTAAATAAGCGTATGAGGCATCTAATTGTCTAATCGAGTTGAGTAAAATACTGATCATAAAAGGAGATACAACCGCGGTAAAAAATACCACTGCTAAAATATCAACTAAATTAACCTCTCCCAGTGCCACATAATAAAACATACTCGACAATATAAGCGACACGCCTAATAAAAGCGCGTAGCACATTGCCGCGGTTTTTAACTCGCCAAAGCGAGTTATTAAACTAGAAAGTACTCGAGCCCAAGGGCTCAAAGAAGAATCGGTCATAGGTCAGTGTATCTCGTTACTAGGCATAAATAAAAAGTGCCTATTAATAGTCAAACGCATTTTGCAGCAGATTTTAGCATTTTTCTATTAGCTATATTCATGTTGTGCGACAAAAACAGAAAATTTTCATGTTTACTTTTGCCTACTTGTTAAACTCATCATTTCAGCAATAAATTATTTAGTGTAAAATGCTGCGCTTTATTATGACCAATAACGAGTAGCGCACATGCAAACCAACATGCCCGATATAGCTGATACGGCTCCCGCCTTACAAACAGGTAAGTTAGACTGGGTTGGTATGGGCGAAATAGAACTGCCATTTATTTTTGAATCGAAAGATTTAGCACCCGTTACCGTTAACGCAAAAGCGCGTGCCTATGTTAATTTGCATAAAGAAGACGCTAAAGGCATTCATATGTCGCGTTTATTTTTAGCGCTTGATTTACTCTCAACAGAGCAACAAGTTAACCCACAAACTTTAGCTCAAGCACTCGATACCTTCATCACCAGCCACGAAGGATTAAGTGACAAAGCCCAAATAGAGTTTAAATTTGAATTACCGCTGCGTCGTAAATCGTTATTAAGCGGTAAAGCAGGTTGGAAAAGCTACCCAATTACCCTAACCAGCACTATTGAAAATAGCGTAATTAGCTACGAGCTAAGCGTTGATGTTACTTATTCATCAACCTGTCCATGCTCTGCAGCACTTGCTCGCCAACTTATTCAAAATGCTTTTAGCGAAAAGTTTAACCAAGAAACACTTAATCAAAAAGACGTTTTAGCATGGCTAGGTACAACGCAGGGTATTGTGGCAACGCCTCACTCACAGCGTTCAATTGCAAACGTTAAAGTAAAGCTAGACAACACAATTAGTGAATTTGACGTTGTAAATTTAATTGATACATTAGAAGCTGAGCTAAAAACCCCCGTACAAGCGGCAGTAAAACGTGAAGATGAGCAAGAATTTGCCCGCCTTAACGGTCAGAATTTAATGTTTTGTGAAGACGCTGCACGTAAAATTAAAGCGGTTCTTGAAAACGATAACTTTAGTGATTACTGGCTGCAAATTAATCATTACGAATCACTCCATGCGCATGATGCAGTCGCTATTGCCGTTAAAGGAATTGAGGGCGGTTACAAAGCCTAACAGCCCTGCTGCATTAATAATAAATACATACGGTAATTAGCCATAACAACCAATTTTAGGCACGTAAATTGCTTTACTTGAGCAGTGTCAATTTGTTGTTATGGAGTTACCGTATGGAATTCGCTTTATTATCAATTTTAGTATTAGTGGTTGGGGCCTCTGTGGTTGCGTCAAAATTTAGTGATGATGGCGGCAATCCCTATCCTTTTACCCGCAAACAAACCGTGTTTACACAGGTTGAGGGTGCATTTTTAAATCTTTTAGAGCGTGCGGTAGGTGATCAATACAAAATTGTGAGCCGCGTCAAACTCATCGATGTAATCGACTGCAAGCAAGGCCTTTCTGCTAAATCAAAACGTGCAGCTTTAGCTAAAGCTAAAAATAAGCAACTCGATTTTGTGCTGGTAGATAAAGAAAAAATGACGATAGTGGCTGCGGTCGATTTAGTTAACAACGCCAATAAAGATGGCCACAAAGCGCAGCGTGACTGGTTTGTAAACGGCGCTTTAGAATCTGCTGGCATTCCACATATTCGTATGAAAGTAAAATCAGGCTACCGCCCTTCTGAGGTGCGCGATGCAATTATGTTTAAATTAGGCAAACCTGCAGCGGTGCAATCGGCTCGTCCAACACGTAATCGTGTAAGTAAACCTGCGGTATTGTCACCTTCTCAGGCTAAAGCGCAAACCACTGCGTTAGCCGAAATTTAAAATAGAATTAAATACTCTCCTAAAAGTATTTAAAGCGAGCCGTAAAACAGCTCGCTTTTTTGTTTTTTATTGCTAACTTCACGTATAATCTACGTATTCAAACTCAGGAATCAAACACTATGAATGTTGGTATTATTGGCGCAATGGAGCCAGAAGTTAAAATTTTACGTGAAGCAATGCAAAACCCACAAGTGCTAACAAAAGCAGGGTTTACCTTTTACACAGGCGAATTAGCAGGTAATACAGTAACACTTGTGCAATCGGGTATTGGTAAAGTGGCATCAACGATTGCAACCACGTTATTAATTGATAACTTTAATCCTGATTGTGTTATTAACACAGGTTCTGCCGGTGGCTTTGATCCCTCTTTAAGTGTTGGCGATGTTGTTATCTCTTCAGAAGTACGCCATCACGATGTAGATGTAACCGCTTTTGGCTACGAAATTGGCCAAGTTCCACAAATGCCAGCAGGCTTTGCCGCACACCCAAAACTAGTTGAAGCTGCCGAGCAAACCATTGCGCAAATTAGCGAAGTAAAAACCTTAGTAGGCTTAATTTGTACGGGTGATTCATTTATGTGTGACCCAGTGCGAATTGATAAAGCACGCAGCGACTTTCCTACAATGCTTGCAGTAGAAATGGAAGGCGCATCTATTGCACAAACGTGTTTTGCGCTTAATACGCCATTTGTGGTTATTCGCTCTATGTCTGACATTGCCGGTAAAGAGTCGCCGCAATCGTTTGAAGAATACTTAGAGACTGCATCAATCAACTCATCAAAAATGGTTGTTGCACTATTGGAAAAACTAACAAAAGTTACGCTGTAAATGCTAAGCAATATTGTTCAAAACCATTTGGACTTTATTGCCTTTTTTGTGGCGCTCATTGCTGAGCGCTTTTTCCCGTTAAAAAGCTGGTATCACCCCAATACAGTATTAACCGCTATATTTAGTGCTATAGGAAAACGGGTTTATAAACCAAGTGAGCCTAAAAGTTACCTTTATTTAGCCTCCACTCTTGCCTGTGCGCTAGTTTTAAGCGTTATTCTTATTATTATTGTGTTACTGCTTGAATTTGCCTTTTATCCTGAGCTGCTAGCGGGCCTCATTTTATATTTGTGCCTAGAAAGCAAAGCGATTGAAAAAAAAGCCCTGCGTGTTGCAAAGTTAGTAAAACAAAACCAAAAATCTACCGCGCGTGAACTCGTAAAGCCACTGCTTGCCCGAGAGGTCAATAAGCTCTCAGCGCCAGGTATTATTAAAGCCTTAATTGAAAGCTTAATTTTACGAACTGCCCGTAATTACTTTACCGTTATATTTATATTTTTATTACTTGGGCCAATTGCCGCTTTAGCGTATCGGCTACTGACTTTAATGCAGCATGCTTGGCGCACCGATATTTCACCTAATAGCCACTTTTTAAAACCGCTTAAAATCCTTTTGTTTATAATCGAATTTATCCCCGTACGCTTACTTGCATTAACCATTGCCGCAAGCAAAGCCAGTAAACAAAGTATGCATTACATAAAGCACTATGGCAGACACTTTTATCAAACAAATACAGGGTGGATTTTAAGTGTGTGCTCCGCCTCTATTGGCGTACAGCTAGGCGGCCCTGCGGTTTATTTTGGTAAGCGTTTTAATAAAATGCGAATTGGGACCGAGCGACTCCCAAAACCCGAAGACGTCCCTGTGCTCATAAATAGATTAAATCAAGCGCATGCCTTTTGGCTGTTAGTTATTATCAGTATTGAGATATTAAAGCTGATTTAGTGTTTTTTTAGCAGCCAAAATACGCGCACAAAAAAACCAGCCTAAGCTGGTTTTTTAGTTTTAACTGCGCTTACGCAACAGTAATGTTGGCAAACTTACGTTTACCTACTTGGTAAATAGCGGTCGTGCCTTTTGCTACTTCAAGTTTTGTATCAGTGATTTTATCTTCACCGTTAAGTTTTACTGCACCTTGCTTAATCATGCGCATTGCTTCAGAAGTACTGGCTACTAAATTAGCTTCTTTAAGTAAGTTAGCAATTAAAATAGCTTCTTCTGCAATCGTAATTGTAAGCTCAGGGATTTCATCAGGTAGCGCTTTTTTCTGAAAACGTTTGATAAAATCATCGTGTGCGGCTTGCGCAGCTTCTTCACTGTGAAAACGTGCAATTAACTCTTTCGCCAGCTCAATCTTAATATCACGCGGGTTAGTGCCCTGCTCTACGCGTTGTTTTTGCGCTGCAATTTCTTCGATTGATAAGCTACTTAGTAAGTCGTAGTAGCGCCACATAAGTACGTCGCTAATCGACATTACTTTACCAAACATATCGTTTGGCGCATCAGTAATACCAATGTAATTACCAAGCGACTTAGACATTTTTTGAACGCCGTCAGTACCTTCAAGTAATGGCATCATTAATACTGTTTGAGGCTTTTGGCCTTCTACTTTTTGAAGCTCGCGGCCCATTAAAAGGTTAAAGCGCTGATCAGTACCACCAAGCTCTACGTCTGACTCAAGTGCAACCGAATCCCAGCCTTGTACGAGTGGGTATAAAAATTCGTGAATTGCAATGGGTTGTCCGTTGCCGTAACGCTTTTTAAAGTCGTCACGCTCTAGCATACGCGCTACAGTTTGATTAGCTGCAAGTTTGATCATACCTGCTGCGCCCAGGTTTTCCATCCACGAAGAATTAAACGCAACGGTGGTTTTAGCTGGGTCTAAAATCTTAAAAACTTGCTCTTTATAAGTCTCAGCATTGGCAAGTACATCTTCACGGGTCAGTGGTTTACGTGTTACATTTTTGCCTGTTGGATCGCCAATCATGCCGGTAAAGTCACCAATTAAGAAAATAACCTCATGACCTAAATCTTGAAAGGTTTTCATTTTATTAATTAGTACAGTGTGACCTAAATGTAAGTCTGGCGCGGTAGGATCGAAACCGGCTTTAATTTTTAACTTTTTGCCCGACTTTAGTTTTTCAACTAATTCGTCTTCAATTAATATCTCTTCTGCACCGCGTTTTATCTCTGCTAGAGCGGTTTGTAAATCCACTGTGTATTACTCCAAAATTCTGCCAACGAAGGGGCAACTAGATGACTTGCTACATAAGGGTTTAAAACAGATTTAAACCAAAAGCACTTATGTTGCTAACATAACAAATTTCTACCTAATTAAAACAATTTTTTATGCGAATAATGCAACTAAACTCAATAAGCTTAGTCTCACTGTGTTAGGCAATTAGAAATGGTGTTTAAACGCCGATTTTAGCGCACTTTAGAATCAGTTTAAATCGATAAACTTAAACAACTATAAATTGTCATTTTACTAACATTTGCGGGGCTTTTAGCTTTATTTACTAGTATTCGTACTTTATTACGTATATCCTGCATTAATATATATTTTATTTTCACGACAGCAGAAAAGGCACGTTATGGTTCACGTGGTTAACACGCTTCCCAAAAAACACAAATTGCTTATTCTAGGTTTGGTTTCTGCTATTGTTGGCTTAGCCTTTCTTCCTTCAGAAAAAGCGACTGCATCCAAAGACAATAGTGCAAATGCACTAGAAATTGGTAAGCGTTACGAGTTACAAGTTAAAGTTGAAGACAACGAAAAATTAACTGAATTAAATTCGCCAGAAGCAGCAGAAAAGCTGCCAGAATACGACTTAGTCGATCATCAAGTTAAAAACGGCGATAATTTAGCAATTATCTTCAAGCGTGCTGGCTTTTCAGCGCAAACGCTTCACAAGCTAATTAACACCAATGCTGAAACACGCAAACTAACTAAAATTCACCCAGGTGAAATACTTAGTTTTGCAACAGCAGAAAACGGTGATTTAGCTCAGCTTCGTTATGTTATTTCAAAAACAGATACTTTGTTTGTTACCTTAAATGACGAAGGTAATTACGACACATCAATAGATAGCAAAGAAATAGAAACACTGAGCAAAACAGCCGGTGGCGAAATTTCTAGCAGCTTTTGGACCTCAGCAATTGCTGCAGGCTTAAGCGAGCGCCAAATAATGAACTTTGCTGATATATTTGGTTGGGATGTGGATTTTGCCAACGATATTCGTAAGGGCGATCAGTTTGGGCTAATTTACGAGTCGCATTATGTTGATGGCGAGTTTATTGGCACTGGTAAAATTATTGCGGCAGAATTTATAAACCAAGGCCAGCGTTATGCGGCTATTCGCCATACCGACGGCAGCTTTTATACGCCTGAAGGGCGAAGCATGAAAAAAGCATTTTTACGTGCGCCGGTAAACTTTAAGTATATTAGCTCGAGCTTTAACCCACGCCGCTTACACCCAGTAACAGGGCAAGTAAGAGCGCACCGTGGTATTGATTACGCAGCACGTACAGGCACACCGGTTGTAGCCTCGGGTAACGGTAAAGTAATTAAAGCAGGTTACAGTAAGTATAATGGTAACTACGTATTTATAAGCCATGGTACACAGTACGTAACTAAGTACTTACACCTTAACAAAAAGCTTGTTAAAACAGGCCAAAAGGTTAAACAAGGTGACAAAATTGGTACAGTGGGTTCTACCGGCCGTGTAACAGGCGCGCACCTACACTACGAATTTTTAGTAAATGGTGTTCACCGTAATCCTAAAACCGTTAAGTTACCTAAGTCTGAGCCATTACCACGCTCTGAACTTGCTAAGTTTAAACCTATTGCCGAAAACTTTATTGCACAGCTTGAACGCAATCGCGAACTACAGCTAGCACTTAAGTAACGTATAAGTTATAGATACTAAAAAAGCCTTTGCAGGGTTAACCTGCAAAGGCTTTTTTGTGTTTTTTATTAATTTATTAGTTTATTAGTTCATTAATACATAAATTAGCTGTACGACTAAAGAAACCATAACCAGCGGCCAAATATATTTGCTGTATTTAGTTGCGCCATCCAACCCCATTTTACCTTGGTACTTTTCAAGCAAAGGTATCAGCACCGCTAAGGCGACAAACAAGCAAATTAAAATAACAAATATATTCATTCCTAAACCTTAATTATGGTAATTCATGGCCTTTGGCGCTTACATACAATGCATACCAATGTTCGCGACTTAACGTAACATTTAGCGCACCGCATGACGCTGCAATACGCTCAACGTTCGTTGTGCCAATAATTGGCTGTATTAATGCAGGGTGGCGTAATAACCAAGCTAAAACAATCGCCTCAGGTGTTGTATCGTAAAGTGCAGCAAGCTTATTTACGAGTATGCTGGTATTTATGTCGGCTTGCGATGCATTTGTTAAATCGCCCCCTGTGTATAGCCCTTGGCATAAACTTCCCCAGCTTTGTATTTGAATATCAAAGTGGCGGCAATACTCTACACTGCCCGGTGTAAAGTTAAGATCTTTTCCATCTGCATTACCTGCATAAACGCCTTCATCAACAAATTGGTGTTTTTGTAAACTTGCTTCAATTTGGTTAGCAACAATTGGCATATCTAGGGCATGTTGTAAAAAGTTCATTTGGTGCTGCTGCATGTTTGATACGGCAAAATTACGTACTTTGCCGCTTTCTTGAAGGCAGCTAAATACTTGAGCAATTTCTTCTACTTCCATTAGCGGATCAGGGCGATGAAGCATAAGCACATCAAGATAATCGGTGTTTAAACGTTTAAGTGAACCTTCAACTGACTCTTCAATCCACTTGGCCGAAAAGTCGTAACGCTTAGGGCCTTTATCATCTTCAAAGCGTATACCGCATTTAGATTGAATATACATGTGCTCGCGCAGCTCTGGTCGCTCAGCTAGTGCTTGGCCAAATACCTGCTCGGCTTTGCCAAAGGTATAAATATCGGCGTGATCAAAAAAGTTAATGCCGCCAGCTATGGCTGCATCAATACACTCGTGAGTTTGCTTTAAGTGAGCCTTAGTAATGGCGTCTTTATTCCAACCGCCGCCTAGGCCCATACAGCCAAAAACGAGTCTACTAACATGAGGTAAATATTTTGCCAAAGGGGTGTGAAGCATGATGACTATCCTTATTAGTGTGCATAGCTCTCACTGTAAACAAAAACACGTCTGCAAACAAACTTTAATACGTGCAGTTTTATAGGCATAAAAAAAGCGCAGTAAACTGCGCTAATCGGTTGGATTAAATCCTAAATACTAGCCAACAAGCGCCAGTAATATACCCGCGGCTACGGCACTTCCTAGGACCCCAGCTACGTTTGGCCCCATAGCATGCATAAGTAAAAAGTTATGTGGGTTATTCTCAAGCCCAACTTTATTAACTACACGCGCCGCCATCGGTACTGCCGATACACCCGCAGCACCAATTAAAGGGTTAATAGGTGTTTTAGAAAGCTTGTTAAGGCCTTTTGCCATAAACACACCCGATGCTGTACCAATAGCAAATGCCAGCGCACCGAGCACCAAAATACCAATGGTTTCTACAGTTAAAAACTGATCAGCCGCTAGTTTAGAGCCCACTGCCAAACCTAAAAATATCGTGGTTATATTAATAATTTCGTTTTGGGCACTGTTACTAAGCCTATCCACAACACCAGACTCACGCATTAAATTACCTAAACAGAACATGCCTACCAGGGGGATAGCCGCTGGTAAAAACATAGCGGTTAAGCTCAGTACCATTAAAGGAAATACTATTTTTTCTTTTTTAGATACTTTGCGCAGCTCTGGCATTTTAATAGCACGCTCATCATGTGTAGTTAATGCGCGCATAATTGGCGGCTGAATAATTGGCACTAACGCCATGTAAGAATAAGCAGCCACCGCAATGGCACCTAGTAAATCAGGGGCAAGCTTAGATGCTAAAAATATGGCTGTAGGGCCATCGGCACCACCAATAATGGCAATGGCTGAGGCATCTTGTAAGCTAAATTCAAAGCCAGGTACATAGTTTAATAAAATTGCCCCAAACAAGGTGGCAAAAATACCAAACTGCGCGGCTGCACCCAGTAATAACATACGCGGGTTGGCAATAAGCGCACTAAAATCGGTTAGCGCCCCTACTCCCATAAAAATTAATAAAGGGAAGATCCCCGTATCAATACCTACGTAGTACACGTAATAAAGCAAACCACCTGGGTCAGAAAGCCCAGCAACCGGAATATTAGTCAGTATTGCGCCAAAGCCAATCGGCAGCAGTAATAGGGGTTCAAAGTTTTTAGCAATGGCTAAAAACAACAACAAACACCCTACCGCAATCATTATTAAGCCAGGAAACGTAAAGTTAGCAATGCCGGTAGCATGCCAAAGGTTTAAAAGACCTTCCATTAAAGCTACTCCTACGCCATCGCTATAATTGCATCGCCCGTTGTCACAGCATCACCTTCAGACACTAAGACCTCAGCCACAGTACCTGAGTGCATTGCACGAACCTCGGTTTCCATTTTCATCGCTTCCATAATAACAACCACATCGCCTTCGTTTACGGCTTGGCCTGCTTTTACTTTTACTTTAAAAATATTACCTGCCAGTGGCGCATTCAGTGTTTCACCTGATGCAACCGATGCTGATTGTGGTAAGTGCTCTGAATCTTTTAGCGTTACCTCTTTAAGCTCGCCACCTTGCGCAACCACTACATCGTAAACTTTACCGTCAACTTTAACGCTGTATTGCTCAGCGCTAACACCTTTGTTATTTGCAGGTTTTGCTGCAGGCTTAGCGTTTGCATCATCAGCACTTGGCACTGCTTCAAAGGCATCTGGGTTGTTGCGATTTTTAATAAATTTAAGGCCAACCTGTGGGAATAATGCATAGGTAAGCACATCATCTATTTGCTCATCAGCAAGTGTTAAACCTTGTTCTTGCGCTTCTTTTTGCAGCTCTGCTTCAAGCGATGCAAGCTCTGGGGCTATATTATCTGCAGGGCGACACGTAATAACCTCGCTGCCATCAAGCACTCGCTCTTGCAGCTCTTTGTTCATAGGTGCAGGTGTTAAACCATACTCGCCTTTTAAAACACCGGCGGTTTCTTTGGTAATTGTTTTATAACGCTCACCCGTAAGCACATTTAGTACTGCTTGTGTGCCTACAATTTGCGATGTTGGAGTAACTAGCGGAATAAAACCTAAATCTTCACGCACGCGTGGGATCTCAAGTAATACTTCATTTAGCTTATCTGCTGCGCCTTGCTCTTTCAGTTGGTTTTCCATGTTGGTTAACATGCCACCAGGTACTTGCGCGAGTAAAATACGGCCATCAACACCTTTAAGACTCCCCTCAAAGGCAGCGTACTTTTTACGTACATCTCTAAAGTAAGCCGCTATTTCTTCTAGCTGGTTTAAATCTAATTCGGTATCGCGGGGCGTTCCTTCAACAATCGCTACAATGGTTTCTGTAGCTGAATGACCGTAAGTCATACTCATTGAAGAAATAGCGGTATCAAGCATATCAATGCCTGCATCAATGGCTTTTTGATATGTAGCAGTACTTAAACCTGTGGTTGCATGGCACTGCATAGCAATAGGGATAGAAACGGTTTCTTTTAGCCCTTTAATAAGTTGCTCTGCATCGTATGGTTTTAATAAGCCTGCCATATCTTTAATACAAATAGAGTGACAACCTAAATCCTCTAGCTGTTTTGCAAGGGTTAACCACATATCAAGGGTATGCACTGGGCTTACAGTATAAGAAATAGTGCCTTGCGCGTGTGCTCCTACTTTTACAGCCGCTTTAATTGCCGTTTCTAAGTTACGTACATCGTTCATAGCGTCAAAAATACGAAATACATCTACACCATTTTTGTGGGCACGCTCTACAAACTTTTCTACCACGTCATCGGCATAGTGGCGGTAACCCAATAAATTTTGCCCGCGCAATAGCATTTGCTGTTTAGTATTCGGCATTGCTTTTTTCAGAGCACGAATACGCTCCCACGGATCTTCACCTAAATAACGAATACACGAATCAAACGTAGCGCCGCCCCACGACTCAATAGACCAAAAACCGGCATCATCAAGTTTGCTAGCAATAGGTAGCATGTCATCTAAGCGCATACGGGTTGCAAGTAAAGACTGATGAGCATCGCGTAAAACAAGTTCTGTTAATTTTAATTTAGCCATGTGTGCCTCTTATTTATTATTTGATTTGTACTGAGCAATGGCAGCACTAATAGCAGCGATGTGCTCGTTTGGCACACCTTGAGATTTTAAAGATGGTGATTTAACCGGTATTGCAACTTCAGCCTCGTCAAAACGAGCAACCAAGTTAGACATGAGTGACACAGCACCAATCAATATTGAAAGAAATACAAACACGCCCACCATGCCCGTAAGCATCAAGCTACCTGCGGTTGTGAGTACAGCTCCTATATCCATTTTTCTCCCCCTGCACTATATAGCGATATAAAAAACCGCTTTATTTAAATAATTATTCACCGAATGATAACAAAACTTTTAACTTTGTCCACCACCTGTCAATTGGTAAAACCAATTAAAATTAAACTAACATACAGCCACAATAGTTAACATAGCTAATACAGGGTTAAATTGGCTTAGATATAGATGATAAAAATAACCGTTATAGGCAAAGGTTATATGGTTAAACCCAAAAAAACTTAAAAACTATAAGAAATAGTAAGTTAAACGGCAGGTAAAAAATCAGTTTGGGCTAAAATGTAAATTGGTCTTACCAAGACTAGTAAAGCAGCGCACAAAAAATATTTATTTTTTTACTCTCTTTACAATAGTGTGAATAAGTTACATCGTTAAACGTAAAACTTACCAATCCTAAATTTATAATCTTCGCCAAAAAAACCATAACATATTGAAAATTAATAGAATTAAACTCTGGCACGCAACTGGCATTATTACTTTCGAACGAATTTGATAACCAAGGAGAAAACAATGTTACGCTGGACAATTACATTTTTAGTTATTGCTTTAATCGCTGCAGTGTTAGGTTTTGGTGGTATCGCAGGTGCCGCAGCTGGTATAGCAAAAATTATATTCTTTATCTTTTTAGTACTTTTAGTGATTTCTTTAGTTTCAGGTGCGCTGCGCGGTAAATCGCCCAGGTAGCTACTAACATACTTAAAACACTAAACAATCAACATATACAAGGAATTACATTATGAACTCAACAACTTTAAAAGCAGCACTAATCGCCGTATTTGCAGGTTTCTTTATGATGGGTTGTGAAGACAACCACGCAGAAGAAGCAGGTGAGCGTATTGATGAAGCAGTAACTGACGTGCAAAACTCTGTTGAAGATGCATGCGAAAATGTAAAAGAAGGCGTTAACGCAGAAGAAACTAACTGTTAATCTGTTTGGTAACGTAAAAAACGGCTTTTAATAAGCCGTTTTTTTGTGCGCTAATAAAAAGGGGCTTCTAACTCTTATAATGCATAGCCTACATTAACGGGTGTGATTTTTACGCTAGCTTGTTAAAATAGCGAAAACTATTACTTATTAGCAATTATGGCACTGACCACCACTTACACACTCGATAAACCCTACTACTACGAATGCTTTGACGAGTCCCACTCTTATAGTAAAGCAGCCAAGCCAAAGTATTTTTTGCTGGCATTACTGGTGTGCTTAGGTTTAATTAGTATTTACGCTATGGACGATCATTACCTAGGTACATTTTTAATAATGCTGGGTGTATTAGAATGCGTTGCCTTTTATTACCGCAGGCCTTGGTGGGTTACGCGCCAAATGTTTAGTCGTGCTTCGGGTTCAACGGTTACTCTTTCGTTTACCGATGACGCTATTAGCACCGAAAACCACTATAAAAGCCATACATTTAAGTGGGCAGAAATAACCCATATTATTAAAACCAACCACGGCTACTTAGTGCACCATAATAAAGGTATGCAATATATTTCTAGCAGTGTATTAACCGATGAAATGCGCGATTTTATAAACAAAAAAGCCACTCAGTGAGTGGCTTTTGGTATAGCTAAGTGCATTACTCAGCTAAGTATAACTGTTGATTAAGCATTGCCCGGATTAGGGTTAGACTTTTCAGCTTGTATACGCATGTAAATCTCTTCACGATGCACTGAAACGTCTTTAGGTGCGTTAACACCAATTCGAACTTGATTTCCTTTAACACCTAATACAGTAACAGTTACTTCGTCACCAATCATTAGGGTTTCACCTACTCTACGAGTTAGTATTAGCATTCTCTTGCTCCCATGTTCCAATAAATTATAAGATTCCGCTTGACCATTTTAATGAAAAATTGATTGAAAAGTAAGTAAAAACTCCCAAACTATCCATTTTCTGTTAAAAATTCTGAGTGTAACGCTCTTACTGCTAGTTCTAAATACTTCTCGTCAATTAAAACCGATACCTTGATTTCAGACGTCGATACTAAAACTATGTGTATGCCTTCTTGCGCCAATGCATCAAAAAATTGATGCGCTACACCACTGTGAGACTTCATTCCTATGCCAACAGCCGACACTTTTGCAACTGTTGTATCACTAGAAATGCTATCAGCCTGCAGATTTACCTGTTGTTGAGTTAGTAAATCGTGTGCTTGCAAATAGTCATTTGAATGCACAGTAAAAGCATAGTCTATTTTTTCAAAGTTATGATTAACTTGACTAATCATATCTATTTCGATGCCATTTTCTGCAAAAAGTTTCAAAATTTTTGTAAGAGAATGAACACAGTATGGTACGCCATGTACCTTTATCAAGCATTCGTCACGATTAAACGCAATCCCCGACACAACCTTAGTTGGCATATCGCTCTCCTCAAAACTTATTAGCGTTCCTTCATCGGGCTCAAAACTCGAAAGCACCCTTAGCGGCATTTTATGATTACCAGCCGACTCAACAGCACGAATATGCAATACTTTTGCGCCTAAGCTTGCCAGCTCTAGCATTTCGGCAAACGTTACATGGCGCATTCGCTGTGCGTTTGGTTCTACACGAGGATCAGTAGTGTATACGCCATCAACGTCGGTATAGATCTGACATTCATCGGCTTTTATTGCCGCGGCTATTTCTACCGCAGAGGTATCGGTGCCGCCGCGCCCAAGGGTTGTAATATTACCCTCTACATCGCGCCCCTGAAAACCGGCAATAATCGCAATCCGATTATGCTCAAGCTCATGCTTTAAACGCGTCGCAGCAACCTCTTCAATACGGGCTTTACCAAACATGTTATCGGTTTGAATATTAACCTGATCGGCTAGTAGGCTTACAGCCGAATGGCCACGTTTTATAATAGCCATAGCAAGGAGCGAAACAGAAACCTGTTCTCCAGTGCTAATAAGTACGTCTAATTCTCGGCTACTCGGGCGAGTATCTATTTGCTTGGCGAGGTTAATTAAGCGGTTGGTTTCTCCCGACATGGCTGAAAGAACCACAACCACTTGATGACCTTGCTGCTTAGTTTTAACAACAAGGTCGGCGACCGCTTCTATTCGCTCAATAGAGCCAACCGAAGTGCCGCCAAACTTTTGGACAATAAGTGCCACGTAAGCTTAAACTTTCTCACTTACCCAGGCTGTCACGCTTTCAAGCGCGGCGTTTAGGTTTTCAGGCTGTGAACCACCCGCTTGTGCCATATCAGGACGACCGCCCCCTTTGCCGCCTACTTGGCCTGCCATGTGGTTTACAAGCTCACCGGCTTTAACTTTACCGGTTAAATCTTTCGTTACACCGGCAATTAGGCTCACTTTTTCGCCGCTGGCAACACCCAGTGCAATAACACCTGAGCCAATCTTGTTTTTAAGATCGTCAACCATACCTCGAAGCGCTTTAGATTCAGTACCTTCAACGTTTGCCACTAATAGCTTAACGCCATTAATTTCAACAATCGAATCAAGTAAAGACGCACCCGCTGCACTGGCTAGCTTATCGTTAAGCTGTGCAATTTGCTTTTCAAGGCCTTTAGACTTTTCAAGAAGCGCAGTTACTTTTTCAAGTACCGATGCGCTATCACCTTTTACCAGCGCTGCTACATCGTTTAGCTGTTTTTCTTGCTCGCTTACATACGCCACTGCATCTGCGCCTGTTACTGCTTCAATACGGCGTACGCCTGCAGCAATACCGCTTTCAGATACAATTTTAAATAAGCCAATATCACCCGCGCGCTCTACGTGCGTACCGCCACACAGTTCAATTGAGTAATCGCCAATGGTTACTACGCGTACTTCATCGTCGTACTTTTCGCCAAACAGCGCCATTGCCCCTTTTGCTTTAGCGTCATCAATCGCCATAAGCTCAGTGTTAAGGGCAAAGTTACGACGAATTTCATCGTTAACTACACGCTCAATTTCACGTAGCTCGTCTTTAGTAACCGCTTCAAAGTGTGAGAAGTCAAAACGTAAACGCTCAGGCTCAACCAGCGAGCCTTTTTGGCTTACGTGTTCACCTAATAATTGGCGCAGTGCTTCGTGTAAAATATGCGTAGCTGTGTGATTTTTCTTAATGCGTTCACGGCGTGTATCATCAATAGTGGCATCTACTTTATCGTTAACCGCAATGCGCCCTTGTACGCTACCGTGGTGCGCAAACGCATTACCCAGCTTAGTAGTGTTAGTCACTGTAAACTCGCCACCTGCAACAGTAATGGTACCGGTATCGCCTGTTTGGCCACCAGATTCAGCATAAAATGGCGTATGGTTAAGTACAACAATGCCTTGTTGGCCGTCTTCTAAAATAGAAACCGACTCACCATTTGCAAACACTTCTACTACTGTAGCGCTATGATGTGTGCTGTCGTAGCCTTTAAACTCAGTGTGTTTTTCTGACTTTAATTGCTCGTTGTAATCGGCACCAAATTTACCAGCTTGCTGCGCTGTTTTACGCTGTACAGCCATGCACTCTTCAAAGCCTGCATGGTCTATTGTCATTTGGCGCTCACGGGCTACATCGGCCGTTAAATCAGCGGGGAAACCATAGGTGTCGTATAATTTAAATACTAAATCACCAGGAATAACATCGCCTTTAAGCTCGCTTAGGCTTTCTTCTAAAATAGCTAAGCCACGCTCAAGGGTTTTACCAAATTGTTCTTCTTCAATGCGCAGTACTTTTTCGATAATTTCTTGCTGCTTTGCAAGCTCTGGATAGGCTTGGCCCATTTGTTCAATAAGCGCTGCAACCAGTTTATAGAAAAACGCACCTTGTGCACCAAGCTTGTTACCATGGCGTACTGCACGACGAATAATACGACGCAATACATAACCACGGCCTTCGTTTGACGGCATAACACCATCAGAAATTAAAAACGCACACGAACGAATATGATCCGCAACAACGCGTAACGATTTATCGTTTAAATCCTGTGCGTTAGTTACGCTTGCCGCAGCTGCAATTAAGCCTTGGAACAAGTCGATTTCGTAGTTTGAATGCACGCCTTGTAAAATAGCAGCAATACGCTCAAGGCCCATACCTGTATCAACAGATTGTTTAGGCAGCGGCTCCATAGTACCGTCGCTTTGACGGTTGTACTGCATAAATACAAGGTTCCAAATTTCGATAAAGCGGTCGCCATCTTCTTCAGGTGAGCCCGGAGGACCACCCCAAATGTGCTCACCGTGATCGTAAAATATTTCAGAACACGGGCCACACGGGCCAGTATCGCCCATTGACCAAAAGTTATCTGAGGTAGCAATACGAATAATACGATCTTCGCTTAGGCCAATATCATTGTGCCAAAAGCCAAATGCATCTTCATCGTCGTGGTAAATAGTAACAAGTAGTTTTTCTTGTGGTAATTTAACAACCTCAGTTAAAAACTCCCACGCAAACTTAATAGCGTCTTGTTTAAAGTAATCACCAAAACTAAAGTTACCTAGCATTTCAAAAAATGTATGGTGACGCGCTGTGTAACCTACGTTTTCTAAATCGTTATGTTTACCACCAGCACGCACACAACGCTGTGCACTTGTAGCACGCGTGTAAGGGCGAGTTTCGGCGCCTAAAAACACATCCTTAAAAGGAACCATGCCGGCATTGTTAAATAACAACGTGGCATCGTTACCCGGAATAAGTGAAGCCGATTGGACAATTTGGTGCTGTTTGCTGGCAAAAAAGTCTAAAAACTGTTGCCTAAGTTGTGCCGTAGTCATGTGCTGCATGTGAAAATCTCACCTGTATTTACTGTGCTTGCATTGCAAAATCAATTTGTTCGTAGCTAAATCCTCGGTACATTAAGTAGCGCACGCGCTTAGCTTTATCTTTGTACTCGAGGTTGGCCGGTGTAGTTGAATACTTTTTGTTGTACGCTTCCTGCGCAAGCTCAAACCAGTCTATTTCAAGCTCTTCAACCACTCTTTCAAGTAGTGAACGGTCAATCCCTTTGCCTATGGCTTCGCTTTGAATGCGCTTTAAGCCATGGCCTTTAAAAATGTGTTTTCTGACAAACCCTTCGCAATAACGTTGCTCGTTAATAAAATTGTGCTCTTCGCACCAATTAAGCAGGGTTTCTATAAACTCGTCGCTGGCTTCTTTTTGCTGAAGCTTAAAGGTTAACTCACGGCGCGAATACTCTTGGCGCCCAAGTAACCACAGTACATAGTTTTTAAGTTTTTGTTTTAACTTATCATCCATTAAGCGTCAAAGCGCCCGCTTTGTTCACTGCTAAGTGGTTTAACATTACTATCGTCACTTGGCGGTACAACTGGCATAAAAATAGCCTGATAAGATACAAAGAAACTAATGTAGCAAATTGGCATTAAAATCAACAGCGGTAAGAACGATAAGAACATAGAAAGCGCCATAAATAAAACACAAATAATGCCAAAAACACTCAATGCGAACAGGTTATGATAAAAAACCAATAGCGAATTTTTAAGCGCCGTTAAAATGCGTTTTTCTTTACTAAAATAAATAAGCGGTACCGCGTAAGCAAACGCCATTAAATACACCGCCATTGCCACTAAAAATAGCACCACACTGGCGCCCGAAATACTATTTAAGGTTTGCTCAAGCGCAATGTTAGGATCAAGCCCCTCTTGGCTCATAATAGCCACGGCATCGGCAAATAGGCCATTAGCCAATAAGGCCATTAAAATACTCGCCCCCATTTGGTAAAGCGCTAAACGTAGTAGCCCTAAACGGTTACCTTTTGCGCTAAAGGGTTTGAGTATGTCGGCGAGCATAATTTTACCTCCCTGCTGCTTGCTAAGCACCGCCTGATAAAAACCGGCGGTTAAAAAAGGCGTAGCAAGTGCCGCAACAACTTGTAGCAAAGGTAAAAATAACGACAGTATGCCCACTATGCCTATTAATAAGTGCATAACTACAAAGGTAAATGGCTGGGTTTTAAAAATATGCCAACCGGCTTTAAACCACTTTAGCCCGGCATCGGCTTTAAAAATTCGTAATTCGTTAGACATACTGGCTCTTAAATTAAACAAAACACGCCAAGTATAACTTGGCGTGAGGGGGGATTAACAGACACTACATGATTAAATAGTTAAGGTTTTTTAATTTTTTTAATATCTAACATATGTGCGCCGTGTTTTATTTTGGTTTCTAGGTAAGCTTTGTTACCTGTAAGGCCTGCTTTAATATGCGCATGGGTACCAATAACGGTGTCTACTTCAATGCCGGCATCTTTTAATGCATTAAGCTTTTTAGGGTTATTGGTCATTAATTTAACGTGGCTTAAATTAAGTGCGTTGAGCATTAATACCGCGTCCGAAAAATCACGTAAGTCGTCGGCAAAGCCTAAGTGGTTATTAGCCTCGTAAGTGTTCATACCTTGAGATTGCAGCACGTAAGCATCAATTTTATTATATAAACCAATACCCCGGCCCTCTTGGCGTAAATACAATAACACCCCGCCTTGCTCGTGCATCATTTCAATACACTCATTTAACTGCTCGCCACAATCGCAGCGCGATGAATGAAACACATCACCGGTTAAACACTCAGAGTGCATGCGAATAAGCGGCACATTTTGATTTACATCAGCATTGTTAAATACAAACGCAACGTGTTCTTGGCCGTCTTTTAAGCCACTAAAAGACACTATTTCTGCGGGAATATCACTATTTTTGCCAACATTAAGCTGGGCTCTTGCTCTTACTTGCGCCACGACAAATCCAAATAATTAAATAACTACGACACCATAAGGTGATAATATCACAAATGTTTAAAGTTAGATCGTAGTACACTAGGTTTATGGCAAATATATGGCGATTACACAGCCTATTTTCAATCTTAATATGCAATAAACTCCCACTACCTAGGGCTATTTCCCCAAAACAATGACAAACTTGAACGCATTTGCTATTTTAATTTTATTACTTTTACCACGCTGCTTATACATTAAGTTAATACACCGCACCTATAAAAAGCTAAAACGGTGTTACCTAGTTATCTCAGCAGGCACTATTAGTACAGTATAATGACGAAAGTTAGTTACAGCTTAGTGCACATGGGTATTAGGTAATTAGTTAGTTTTATAAGCAAGTGCCCACACAAAAGATAATGAAAACCATTATCACTTGTGGTATTTTGTTTCTAGATTGAACACTAATAGGGATTATTATGAAAGCACAACACCTCGCCTTAGTTATCGGATTAACCTTTACGGCTTTTGCAAGCCAGGCCAATGCAAGCCAAGTAAGCGATGATAAAGCCGCCTTTTCTGATGCATACCAAAGTTATTTAACGGCTGTTAAAAAAGACGAAAACATAGAGCAAGCAGCTAAACATGCCTATATTACAGGCCTTGCGCTTTATGGTGATAAAAGTGATAACACCGCAAGCCTTGCTATTAATTACGCCAAAGCAATTACAGCGCCGCGCTCTATCAACGACAAAAAAAATGTATCAGAGCAACGCTTCGAACTTTACTCGCAAGCCTATACAATACTGGCAAATAACCACGGTAAAAATGCAATAGAAACAATCGATGCCCTAATAGGCAAGGCTGAAAACACCAGCTCGGCCTATCAAGCCGATAACGATTACGACCGTATAATTGAAATAGCTAAAACACAAAACAACCCTAAATTTGTTGCCGACATGCAGTTTGAAGCAGCCTCGCTGCTTGCCAAAAAATTTGCTCATAAAAAATACCATAAAGCTAAAACACTGCTTAACCAAGCCGATGACTACTACCGTAATAACCTAGACGACAACACCGTAGAGCGCATTAAAGCCGACTTTTTAATGGCGTCGTTTGCTCAAGGTAAGAAAAAATACAATGAAGCCATTGAACGACTAAACCATGTTGTATCGGTATTTGATAACAACTTAAGCTTTGATCACAGCGCTGAGCTTACTGCGCACTCAAAGCTTGTTAACCTTTACGAAAAAACAGGCCAAAGCGAACAAGCCACTAAGCATTGTTTAGCAATTGCTAAAATGGTGCCGTGGAAAAAAACACAAGAGCAAACACCTATATATCGCAAAAACCCTGAGTACCCACAAAACAAAGCGCGCCAAATGCGAGACGGTATTGTCGTTGTTGAATTTGACGTAGATACCGCAGGCTTTGTTAAAAACCCAGAGGTAGTTAGCTCACAAGGGGGGAAAGAGTTTGAAAGGTCGGCACTTACGGCACTTAAAAAGTGGCGTTATGCACCAAAATTTGAAGACGGCCAACCCGTTGTTGCAAGCACGCAAGTACAGCTCGACTTTAAAATAGCCAGATAACACGCAAGGTATTATAGCGTCTTTTTTGTTCAGGTAGTTTTATTCAAAGCTTTGCGAGTATTTTATCGCTTGCGGCTTCAATTAAATCGAGCACATTTTCAAAGCCATCATCGCCGCCGTAGTATGGGTCGGGTATGGCGCTTTGGCTTTGCTCGCCGTATTCTAAAAACAATGCCAGCTTGTAATGTAAATGGGTGGGGCATTGCGCTTTTAAGTCAGCTAAGTTTTGTGTGTCGGCCGCTAAAATTAAATCAAACTCAGTAAAATCGCTGCTGCGAACTGGGCGCGAAAATATACCTTTAAAGCTATAACCGCGTTTTTCGCCTGCAGCCATTGAGCGGCTATCTGGCGTTTTACCTTCGTGGTAGCCAATAGTTCCTGCCGAGTCGACTTTTACCTCAACGCCTAATTTTTTAGCACGCGCTTTTAACACCGCCTCTGCTGTGGGCGAGCGGCATATATTACCTAAACACACTATCAGTACTTTTTTCATTAAGGCTCCTTCAGCTAATTTAACCACCTAGGCTTTAAAACTGTTTTAATATAGCCTCGTTATAGTCATCGGCATTTAAAGTCAGGTTATACTTGGCCGCCACACTATCAAGCTCCGCTTGTTTTATAGCTAACTCGTCCATAGTAATGGTGTTATCGTCAAGCTGCCATAAAAGCCGTGAGCCCGCATAACTATAATGAATCGCTAACAATGCATCGGCATTACCCTCGCGCCCTGCCGCTTTTAGCTTTGGCATTTTGCGGGTTATTTTATTAAGCGCTTGTTTAAGCTCCCACACATAGACCACTTCGGTCATAAAACTATGGGTACGGTATTTATTTAACAGCCAGCCAATGGCCAAACTTGTTATAACAACACCGGTTAAATTCCAATGAAAGTGACTCCCGCTTTCATCAGGAAACAACGCAATTAACGTTTGCGATATAGCCAAGCTGCCAACAGCTAAACCCGCCGCACACCCAGCAATTACCCTATTTAAATGTTTGCGGTAACGTGCTTTATCTATTTGTATGAGTTGCATAACAGCCTAAAAATTTAATAAGTAAAAATATAGCGAACGCTATTGTAACTAAACCCCGCAATTTTTATAAAATTATTTAACCCCTTTTTGATTTGCCCCCCGTTATAGCTTTTAAACAACCCAATAAGTTTACTCGGAGCGGCTTATGCACACACTTGAAGTACCCAATAATTCAGCATTTATTAAAACATCAACCGCCGTTATTGGCGGCGCAGTAATGACCTTTGCCGCCTTTGCATTTATGCAATACTTAATTAGTGGCGAGCAGCGCGCGCCTATAAAACTTGGCGACGATATTATTGTAGAGATTTTTCAGGCACCAGAGGATTCAAAAGTAAGGCATATACAAAAAATACAGCCACCACCGCCTGTGCCAAAAACGCCACCTAAAGCGCCACCAGTCGATACCTCAAACGACCCTGTAATAGCGATTAACGAATTAACACCAATCACTATTGATGATTTTGGAGATGACATAAATAGCACGATTAACCGCCCAACAGGCGATGCAACACCCATAGTGCGCATAAACCCAAAATACCCAACATCTGCTGCGCGCAATGGCATAGAAGGCTGGGTACAACTGAGCTTTAGCATTTCGCCCACCGGCGAAGTAATAAACCCAGTGGTAATAAACGCCGAGCCCAAACGTACCTTTGACCGCGAAGCAATAAGAGCCATAAAACGCTGGAAATATCGCCCCAAAGTAATAGAAGGTGTGGCACAATTACAAACAGATCAAACCGTACAGCTCGATTTTAAATTAGATAACTCTATTTAACGGACTAAACGCCTATGCTACTCAGTATTAAGTCATGGTTATTTGAAACGCCAAGCAAGGATTGCATGGCAAGTTACGCAAAAAGTGGCGACAACCGCTACTTAGAGCAGCTTATTGCCTTATTCAGTAACGATTTATATCACTACCTAGTGACGCAATCTAATACGCATTTAGCATACGACGTAAGCCAACAAACCTGGCTAAAAGTAATCGAAAAACGCCACCTTTACCAAGCGCAAACCACGCCAAAAGCGTGGTTATTTAAACTCGCGCGCAACACATTAGTAGACGAATACCGCAAACAGCAGCGCTTTGTAGAGCTTGACGGAAACACCCACCTACCCGCGCAGCAAAATGAGCAAGGTAATAACAATAGTATTAGCAATATAAATTACCAAGCGTTCGATAGCGCACTCAAGCAACTGAGCTTTGTTCAACGCGAAGCCATTACCTTACAACAAGAAGGCTTTAGCCTTGCCGACATAGCGCTTATAACGCAAAGCAACCATGAGAGCGTAAAAACAAGGCTGCGCTATGCCAAGCAAAACCTTAAACGTTTATTAGGAGCAAACAATGAACAAGCCTGATGAGCAGTTTGATCAAAAGCTCACTCAACACTACAAAGAGCGAAAAGCACGCACTACACTCAGCGCTTCCCAAAAAAAAGCGTTACTTAATAATGCCAGCCATAAAAAGCCCTCAAGGCTTAGTTTT
Source organism: Pseudoalteromonas sp. CST2 (assembly GCF_028599385.1). NCBI lineage: Bacteria > Pseudomonadati > Pseudomonadota > Gammaproteobacteria > Alteromonadales > Pseudoalteromonadaceae > Pseudoalteromonas > Pseudoalteromonas sp. CST2. The sequence goes on along the minus strand of NZ_JAQREO010000021.1, from coordinate 8,816 downwards.
ACGCTACAGTTAACCAGCCTTGCCTGCGCACTGGGCGTATTCGCATTTATTGTATTTGATAACAGCAATGGCATTAACTACGCACCTAAAACGGTGCTTAACACTATCGATATTCACAACTACTCAATTATTAAAACCCACGAAATAAACCCATCAGGCAATTACACAAGCGCCATTACCGAGCAAAAACACGCACTCGATACTCAGCACGCTAATAGCTTGCGCTTACACCAACAACGCCACATAGAATACGGCACGCTCGTAAAGGTTGATAACGACTGGTTCATAGCCAGCTGTAATGACGAGGTACTGGTACAAATTAAGCAATCACTGCTCAGTGATTTAAAGGGTAAACATGCGGTAGAAAGTGGTCTAAATACGGGTGATATGCTGGCTATGGCGCATAACGGTAAAGGGCAGATAGTAGCGCTTAAACATGCTGGAGTTGGGGTTAGGCAGTGTGGGGCTTAGGAAAACAATGATAATTAAGAAAAATTACCATTGTAATAATTTTTAGTATCACTATTTAACTTTTTACTGAAAGCATGCTTTTGTCATCTATAAAGTCCTCAATATTATTGACGATTCCAATAGAATTAAACAGTTTGTATATCAGCTTAATCGAAAACTCAATCGAGGCTTTAGGAAAACCATCCTCTTCAACAATATCACTACCACTATAGAAAGGGCTACTATGCTTTATCATTGTTCTCTCGGATGGTTCAACAGGAAAAGATATATCTTTGTCAGTATTTAAAGGTATGGAAAGCTTTTTTATTCTTTCAATAAATTTTAATGAATCGATATAAGGTGAAGTGTAAAAAATATTCTTTAGATTAAATGAAGAGTAAAAATCCCTTTTATCTCCACGTAACTTTAATATATGTAAATAAACGTTAACTAGGCTAAAAAGAGCTGTACTAAATATTGAGTAATCAATTACTTTCAAATCTTTATAACCAGTGCCTATAGCAATATTATAAAACTTTGAAGCATGTTCATTTTTAGTACTACTCACCAATTCTTCCAAACTATAACTATTTAAAGGGATATCAAACCTAACAGAACCATCATGCCACCAACGTATACTTAAAGATGCTAAACTTGGATCATTATTATGTATCTGTCTAGCTATAAAGCCATCAACTGTAGAAGATACAGATTGCATAGGTGCATACATACACTTAATATTTTTATCAATATTAGTAGTAAACTTGGAAAACTCATCAAAAGATAATAACTTTGAGGGAGGTAATTGACTTTCCGAAGGCTTAATAAATATGTGCGCTCACTGTGATTCTGACTGAGAGGCGGGAAGTTCAGGAAGTTTATTTAAAAACTCAAGTACCGATCTTTTTTTTGCTTCACCTCTTTTCCACAGTTCATCAAGAATATATCTATCACTTTCCTCTTTTGGCTTAGACTGATCTGCTAACCGCCTATAGACTCTTCCTGATGAGTGTATATGTGGCGTATTATGGCTCATCGGAATACCGACAATTACAATAGCTTTATCCTCATCTAGTCCAATTTCAGGTGATGGACCATAAAACACTTTTTCTTCATATAAAACTTCTGGATTAATATGAGCTGAAATAGCCTCTCTGAGTTCGGTAGATATTTTTTCTACCTCATCTAAAGAAACGCCTAAGAACTTCTCAGCAGTCCTTTTACCATTAGAACTTTCATCAATGCCAATAATTAACCAACCTCCATATTGATTTGCAAAACCTGATATATGCTTGGCATAGTCAGTTATTTTTAATCCTTGGCGCTTATAATCAATGTACCAGCCTTCGGCAACCTGCTCTAGCCTCTTTAAATCAGTATAATTTAATTTATCTAACTTATTCTTAAATGGGTAATATGAGTAATTTAGCAATTTGTCTTCCTTAACTTTTTTATATGTATATCATAAATTTTCTCATACTGAATTAATACTTATAGGCAATAACAAAGTCGAGATATTTTTATCGTTAATTTATTATCTATGGTTTTATGATGGGTTAACAAACATTTATAAAGTCTATTATAAATATTAAATTGCGGGCTAACGCCCGACGCGCCAGCAAGCTGTACGCCTACAACAAACACTACATATAATTAGCCTTGGGTTTGCTCATTGCATCGGTGATACGTTGGGTTTCGTGTCACTCAACCCAACCTACGTCACTAATATCTTATAAATCAGCGTTAATGGTTACTGCTTTAAAAGTCGCTGTTCTGGATTGTGTAAGTACTTTAAGCCGATGGTCACTATACGTGTATGTACCATTGTTATAACGCGTAGTTGAACATTACCAATAACCACAATTGAGCCTTTACTGATTTCTCCTGAAAGCTTTTGGTTGATCACCTCTTCCAAGCTTATGCCCTCTGGGGCGTCTATTTTCATGTGGTATGAGTAAAATATATCGCCTACTAGCGTAACCCCTTTCACTTTAAGTTCGTTGCGCGCTAAGTGGCTGTCTTGGTGGTTTGTTTTATCGGTTGCTGTAAAAACTAAATCAACAAAAGGTCTGTTAGCGGGTTTTAAAACAACAAATAAATGATCGTTTGGTTTTAATTTAGTAGAGCCGCGTGGCGGTATGATTGAAGGCCCTCGTGTGATCATGGCTACAACTACACTTTCTGGCAGTGCAGCATGAGACAAACTGCGCCCAGAAACGCGAGAAACCTCACTTAACGTATACTCTACAATTTCTATATCAATATCGTTTAGGGCGGTAATTTCGAGCGTTGCAGCTGCTAAATCGGGTGGCGGCTCTATTAAACTTAACTTTTTAGCCATCCAAGGCATAGTTGAGCCTTGCAACGTGGCCGAGATTAACACCACGAAAAAAACCACATTAAAAATAAGCTCCGCCCCTGAAAGGCCAAACAACAGTGGGAATATAGCTAAAATAATCGGCACTGAGCCTCTTAGCCCCACCCAAGATACAAATAAAGTTTCGCGATTATTAAAGCCAAATAATTTTAAAATTGGCGCTACCGCTAGTGGGCGAGCAACAAGAATAAGTGCCAGTGCAATTAACAACCCTTCTAGCCATACATCAACCAACGACGAGGGGTTAATTAAAAGCCCTAACACAACAAACATGGTTATTTGCCCAAGCCACGCTAAACCATCGTGAAACAGAAAAATGCCGCGTTTATATACAAATTTACTGTTACCTAAAATAACGCCGGTTATAAATACAGCTAAAAAGCCACTGCCGCCAAGCGTTGCAGAAAGGCCAAAAGAAAGCAGCCCAAATGCGGTTACCATTACTAAATACAAACCTGATGCATTTAATTTTATTCGATTAATAAACCACACCGACACCTTACCAATTAAAAACCCACAAACGGCGCCTACGCCCATTTGCTGGGCAAATAACTGCAGTAAACCCAGCCCTATTGGCATGTCGTTAACTAGCATTTCGAGCAAACCCACCGTTAAAAAAATAGCCATTGGGTCGTTCGAGGCACTTTCTATTTCAAGGGTTGATTTAAGTTTTTTATTTAAGTGAATGCCTGCACTTCGTAAAAGTGCAAATACGGCAGCGGCATCTGTAGAGCCCACAATAGCGCCCAGTAAAACGCCTTGTAATACGGGTAGGTCTAAAATATAAGTGGCGACAAGGCCGGTAATTACAGCCGTTAAAAGCACCCCGACCGTAGCTAAAGCCGAAGCAGGTTTCCACACTTGTTTAATAGAGCTGGTTGGCGTTTGTAGCCCACCATCAAATAGAATAATAGCCAGTGCTAACGTGCCCAGAGCATGCGCAGCCTCTGCGTTATCAAATGATATACCTGCAATACCGTCTTCACCTGCAAGCATGCCCACCAGTAAAAATAGCACCAGCACGGGTAGGCCAACGCGCGCAGATAGCTTGCTCGAGATAACCCCTAGTAAAATTAAAATGGCACTAACAAGAATGATATTATCTATTACAAACATAGTGTGGGTTTACAGCCTTGTATAAGTTAAAAAGTAAGAATTTATAGCTATTAAAAAGCTTAAAGCTCATGCCATACAATAACCTAAAAAATATAAATACGGGTACTTAACTGCATATTTAAAACAAAAAAGCCTGCGATTAAGCAGGCCTTTTTGTATTTAAACGAGCAAATTTTATAACACAATTATGCTTGTTACTAAATACGCTATAAACGTCAGTGCGCCGCCAAATAACGCATATGGTAGCTGCGTTTTAACGTGGGTGAGTAAGTCACACCCCGAGGCGAGTGCCGATACAGCGCTGGTGTCGGATATAGGGGAGCAGTGATCGCCAAATATACCGCCGCCTAAAATAGCGCCTACCACCAGTGAAGGTGGTAAACCGAGTGCTTGAATAAGCGGTACACCAATAGGAATAAGTATGGCAAATGTGCCCCACGAGGTACCCGTAGTAAACGACATAACCGCGCCGGTTAAAAACAGCACTGGTACAATTAAGTAAATAGGTAGGTAATCGCCCACTAGCGATGCGACAAATACGCCCGTGCCTAGCTCTTTTAAGCTTGCGCCCAGTGTAAGTGAAAGCAATACAATGCTCACCAGCGGTAATAACTCGCCCATGCCTTTAAAGCCGGTGTCGACTAATTGATGGTGAGTAAATTGGCGCGAGCTAATCATTAAAACATATGCAACCACAATGGCTAATACCGTTGCGTATAAAACCGATTTAGAGCCGCTGCCTTCTGCAAGTACGCCGTTGCCGGTGTAAAACATAAAGCCTACCATGCTCACAATTAGGGTAAGTAATGGCACTAGCATGTAACGCGCTTTAGAGCCTTTTACTTCTTCTTTTAGGTCAGTTTTTTGCAGCTCTAGCTTTTGCTCGGCTTCTTTCATTGGGCCGTGTACTTTATCAAACGCGATAGTGTAAAACACAATGACTAACGTGATAATGGCGTAAAAGTTATACCCTACGCTGCCCCATAAAATAGAAACTGCCGATTCGCTTAGCTCGTAATTGCCAAGTAAACCCAGTACAAATGCGCCCCAACCGTTAAGTAATATTAAAATACACACCGGTGCACTGGTACTATCAATAATATAAGCAAGACGGGCTCGGCTCATTTTAAACTTGTCGAACAAGCCACGCGATACAATACCTGAGGTTAATACGCTGAGGTTTGACTCTATAAATACCGCGATGCCGGTAAACATGGTTAAAAAGCCAACTTGGCGCTTACTTTTTGCAATGCCTTTATTCATTAGCATATTAACGGTGGCTGCTACGCCGCCTGATTCGCGTATGTAGGCAAGCAAGGCACCAATCATAATACTAAATATTAAAATGCGAGTGTTACCCGGCGAGCTGGCTACCGATATTATGCGCTCAATGGTATTTAAAAATGTAGCAAATAAGGTATTACCCTCGCCTTGTATAGCGAGTAAAAATTCTGATGAAGCCACGGCCACCAAAAGTGCCATTATTACTTCTTTTCGCCAAAATACGATAGCGATAGCAATGAGCGGCGGTAATATAGAATACCAAGACATAAATTAACCTTTATTAATAGCGAAGTGCGTTCGCTTTATTCACGTTGAAACGCTTATTTTACAGGCCGTTTTAAAAATGTGGCCTGAATTTGTAAACCGCTTAGCTTAATGGATTGGCTTAGTTAAGTCACCTGCAAATAAATCACTTAAGGCACTGCACTTAGGCCGTTTTAGCCTAAACGATAATTTATTGATTTAGTAGTGCTTCGTAAATAAGCGATACCACCGAGCCATATTGCGCGGTCTCATATTGCTTGCCCAAAAATTGGTAGTGTTTTTGCCCGCCTTTTATTTTTGTGTGCCGCGCATTGGTCAATAAAATAATGGCTAAGTCGTAGGTTGGATCAATAACCGTTACTGTGCCCGTCCAGCCGGTGTGACCATACGCTTGTGCACTTGCATAAGGGCCAAAATGCCAACGCCTAGCTTGGCTGTAACCTGCAAGCCTAAAGCCTAGGCCATAGGTTTCGTTGTTTAGTTGTGGCGTTACAAACTGCGTTAAGGTTGATGCGCTAAATAATTGGGTATTGCCAAAGCCACCTTGGTTTAATAGTACTTGGCAAAGCACAGCTAAATCGGGTGCGTTACTAAATAAACCGGCATGCCCTGCTACGCCATTAAACGAATAAAATGCTCGCTCGTCGTGCACTTCGCCTTGCAAAACATTGGTACGAATATTTTCAAAGGTAATACGGCCATCACGAGTGTTGCCGCTAAGCTCGGTTGCTGCAAATTCAGCGCGTTTAAAGCCCTTTTTAAGTGGGTTAAATACCGTATTGGTCAGTTTAAGTGGGGCGTAAATGTGTTGCTCTAAGTAGTCATCAAGTGGTTGCCCGGTTATACGCTCAACCAGTACGCCTAAAATCATGTAATCAATATCGGAGTAAACGGCTTGTGCGGGGTATTTATTGCTCAGCGGTACTTGCGAAAGTAACAACTGCTTTGTGGTTTGGCTATTTTGCGAAAAATACGCATCGCCATTTTTAGCACCTTTACGATGAAAATCAAACACAGGTGGGTAACCCGCTGTATGCGTGAGTAAATTTTTAACTGTGCGCAGCTCGCGGCCATCACCTTTGTATTCGGGTAAGTAACTTTGTACGGGCTTGTTTATATTTAAAAGCCCTTCACTTACAAGTTTCATAAGGGCAAAATTAGTGGCAAATATTTTGGTGTTAGAGGCTAAATCAAACAGAGTGTGTGTTTGCATTGGCTCTGGGCGTAGTAGCATTAAATCACTTTGCTGGTACTGTTTGGCATCGCCATAGGCACTAAGCTTTATGAGTTCGCCACTTTTAATAACGGCCAATACCGCACCAGGAAAACCAGCTTGTATGTCTTTTTCAATAAGGGCATCGACCTGGCTAAAGTCTATATTACTTTGCGCAGCGGTATTTAAGGTTGGAAACTCAAAGCGCAAGGTAAGGCTTGCGCCTTTAGGTTTAATATTTTCAACCTTAAACGTATTTACCCCGTTGTGGGTGCGCCTTGCTAGCGAATACTCATATAAAGTATTGGCGGCTAATTGGTTGGTAATATTAAGCTTTTGGTTATTTATAAAAATATCGGCGCTAATAGCGTTATTATTTTGAATTAATAACTGCCCTCGCCCTTTATACGCTTTAAATGTGCCACGGTTATTTACGTACTCACGGCTGCTTGGGTTAGCCTCAGGAAAAGTGACAATAACTTGGGCGTTTGGAAGCGTTACTAATTTGCTTTGCTTAAGTTCACTTGCTGTAAACTCATTTGGCTTATTTGCCGTACTGCACGCTACAAGAGTAACACTAACAAGCGCCAGTAAAGCCGTTTTAAAACAGCTGCTTAATTTTTTGTTTATTACTAAAGCCATTTATACCCCTTACTTGTACAGCAAATACGGCGCTCGTTGCTTTTTAAATGCTGCAAGCCCTTGCTGCCAACTTTGTTTTATTTGCCGCTCTGATTGCCCTGCTTCAATAGCTAACCGTAGTTTGTTGGTACCAGCCAATTTATCCATAAAATCAGCGCGTTCAAAAAAGGTAATATTGTTTTTAGATAATTTATTATAAGCCGTAATTAAATAACTTAAATCAAGCCCACGCGTGTTTGCTGTGCGTAGATCGAGCCCTTTTACAGGGGTATTTTTAAATTTAGGGTTTGCTGCCGCCCCTTTTATCGAGCGCGGTGTAAAACTAAAACCCCCAAGCGCAACGGGCGAGTAGCCAATTACTTGAAACGCAAAGTCGGTGCCTCTGCCAATACTTACAGGGGTTGCTTCAAAAAAGCACAGCGACGGATACAGCGCAATTGATTGATCGTTAGGTAAATTAGGGCTGGGTTTTACAGGTAAATTGTAGGATGTTAAGCGCGTGTAATGATCAACTTGGATCACAGTAAGCTTTAAATCAGCCGCTTTATTGATCCAGCTTTCGCCTTTGATCATTTTTGCAAGCTCGCCTACCGTCATGCCGTGCAGCACGGGTATTGGGTGCATGCCTACAAACGATTTAAATTGGCGCTCAAGTATTGGCCCATCAACGTAGGTAATATTGGGGTTTGGCCTATCAAGCACAATAAACTCAATACCTTGCTCGGCTGCGGCTTCCATCATGTAATGCATAGAGCTTATGTAGGTATAAAAGCGCACGCCCACATCTTGTATATCAAAAATAATAGCATCTACTTCGCTTAGAGCCTCAGCGCTTGGTTTTTTGTTTTTGCCATAAATAGAAATAAGCGGGATACCAGTTTTGCTATCAACCGCATTTTTAACATGGGCTCCAGCGTCGTGATCGCCTCTAAAGCCATGCTCAGGTGCAAAAATTTTGGTTATGGTTATATTTTTAGTGAGTAAAGCATCAACCAAATGAGTATTTTCAACAAGCGATGTTTGATTTACCACAAGGCCAACACGTTTATTTTTTAATTGTGGTAAATAATGTGCGTACTGCGCAGCGCCAACAATTGGCGTTGTTTGAGCTGTGTGAGCCTGCGCGCCCACATTAAAAATAGTGATAAATAGTAAAACAAAGGTGATGAATACAGCTTTAAACATACAGCAAGATCCTTTTAAACAAGGTGTTTAAAATACCACAGCTTAAGTTAAAGAGCAGTGAATGGTTTTGAGCTGTACATAAGTAACTAGAAGCTGCGCTTCTAACGTGAGCAAGCTCTACGTCTACGACGATTAAACTCAGGGTTTAAAGTTTTCCCGTAGATACCATCTCTCATTTTAAGCTTCAAGGTCGTACTTAACTTTCTTGGAGCTTAAACTCTTCTTGGTTTTTTATTACACCAAAACATATATGAATGAGCTTTCTCATATTCGCACATACAGCTT
>NZ_JAQREO010000020.1:0-57721 GCF_028599385.1 Pseudoalteromonas sp. CST2 | reverse complement strand
TAAGTTTTACTTAACTCTGTGAGCAGCTCGTGCCTCGCTATGCGTTGGCGTTCCCCGTCTCAGTGGGGTCGCATTATAGGGAGAACAGATTTTTACGCAAGCACTTTTTTAAAGAAAAACCAAAAAAAAGCACTGTTCGGTCAATATGTGAACTAAACCCTCTATAACTGGTAGTTTTATAATCAAAACAGGCCTTTTCTGGCCTATATTTAAGTGTTGCTGTTACACTCAAGCGACTATAACTGGTATTTAAAAGGTATATATATGGCTATCCGTTCTTATAAAGGTGTGACTCCCTCTTTTAATTCGTCTGTTTATGTTGATGAGTCGTCTGTTTTGGTAGGAGATATTACGATTGGTGACCACTGTAGCGTATGGCCTTTAGTGGCAGCGCGAGGAGATGTTAACTATATACGTATTGGTGAACGTACAAATATACAAGACGGTAGTGTTCTTCATTTATCACGTGCGACTAAAAGTAACCCAGATGGTTACCCACTTATTATTGGTGATGATGTGACAGTAGGACACAAGGTGATGCTGCATGGATGTACGCTTGGAAATCGTATACTTGTTGGTATGGGCGCTATTGTAATGGACAATGTAATAGTAGAGGACGACGTTATTATTGGTGGGGGTTCATTAGTACCGCCAAATAAACGATTGGAGTCTGGTTATTTATATGTTGGTAGTCCAGTAAAGCAAGCCCGCCCATTAACAGAGCAAGAGCTTGCCTTTTTAAAAGTATCTGCAGATAACTATGTGCAATTAAAAGACGAGTATTTAGCAGAGATCAACTAGATTCACTTCTATCTGCCCTGCCGAGTTATAACTTTCATCTTCTATAAGTTGCTCGGCACATTCTTCGTAATCAAATCGGTATTTATCGAAATGCTGCGTTGCATGGCTTTCATCTTGAAGCCCTAGCTTTCGTAAATCTATAATACACTCCACCAGCATCCCTGTTACTTGTGCAAAAAAGACTAGTTGGTGGGAAGGTTCTCTAAACTCGAGTCTATCTATAAACTGTATGGCTTGATTCATTTAAGCATGCCTTGTTTTAGTGCTTTAACAACAGGAAGTATGGCGGGCATTTTATTACGCCATACATAATATGCCTGTGCAGCTTGGCCTACTAACATACCACTGCCATCTAACAGCTTAGCGTGGTTATTATGCTCTGCAACCCAGTTCATAAATACGGTATTTTGCTGGGAGTAAAACATATCGTATGCCACTGCGCACTGACTTAGGTGTTTTTCGTCAAGTGCAGGTAACTCGTTGTTCATACTGCTAGAGGTAGAATTTACGATAAGTGAGTAATTGCTTACTGGTAATGTATCAAACCCATAGCCTGTTACCTTGCCATATTCAGCAAATAGTTGCGCTAAGTCTTGCGCTTTTTTTGCCGTGCGATTAACAATCGTTATTTCAGCTGGATTATGCTCAAGTAGCGGTAGTATTACCCCTCTTGCTGCGCCACCAGCACCAATAATTAAAATACGCTTATTGGTAATTGTCACTTCATTGGCAAGTAAATCATTAACAAAGCCCACGCCATCGGTGTTATCGCCTAACAAAGTGCCATCATCGCGTTTTTTAAGTGTATTAACTGCACCAACAATTTTAGCAAGCGGGGTGAGTTCATCAGCCATGGCATACGCTTGCTCTTTAAATGGCATAGTAACGTTGGCACCTATTCCGCCTTGCTCAAAAAAGGTGGTTACTGTTTTTTCAAAGTGATCGATAGGTGCTAATATTGCGCGGTAGTCGATTTGCTCACCCAAAGATACAGCAAATTGTTTATGTATCGCGGGGGATTTTGAATGTTTGATTGGATTTCCAAAAACCGCATATTTGTCCATTTTAAAGCAACCTCTTTGCAGCTATACACTGCCTATTAACGATGATAAGTAATATGATTAAACGACTTTTTTCAAAATCTAAACCAGCTCCTGAGCAACCAGCGCCCACTCCTGAGAAAACACCGTATGAAATTATTGGTGGAGAAGCGGGTACCCGTGCTATTGCTAATAGATTCTACGACATAATGGCCAGCGATGAATACGCCAAACCATTATATGATATGCATCCTCTGCCATTAGATAGAATTCGCCAAGTGTTTTTTGAGTTTTTATCGGGTTGGTTAGGCGGCCCTAACCTATTTACTGAAAAACATGGCCAACCTATGCTGCGCAAACGCCATATGCCTTTTACTATAAATAAAGACCTGCGCGATCAGTGGATGTATTGCATGAATAAAACGCTCGATATAGAAGTAGACAACCCCCTACTGCGCGAAGGGTTAAAGCAGTCTTTTGGACAACTTGCCACCCATATGATTAATGAGCACTAATTGTAACTACTTAGCAAAAAGGCGCTGTTAAGCGCCTTTTATTAGGGTTTATTGAGCTTTGCGGAAAACAGCCCCTACCTTAATTTAATATTTATAACTGCCACTCTCTGGCTATCAAATCAGTAGGTTTAGTGGTTAGCCACTCTTGTGGACGTAAATAGTATTGATACAAATTAGCCTCTGCGCTGTCGGGCGCGGGCTTATAATTGTATTCCCAACGCGCCAGTGGCGGCATCGACATTAATATAGACTCTGTGCGCCCACCGCTTTGTAAGCCAAATAAAGTGCCTCTATCCCACACAAGGTTAAATTCTACGTAACGACCGCGGCGATACAATTGAAAGTCGCGCTGCTGTTGCGTGTATTCATCATTTTTACGACGCTCAATAATAGGTAAGTATGCATCTAAAAAGCCATTACCAACCGATTGCATAAATGCAAAGCTCTGCTCAAACCCTAGTTCGTTTAAGTCATCAAAAAATAAGCCGCCTACACCGCGTGTTTCGTCGCGATGTTTTAGGTAAAAATATTCATCACACCACGTTTTGTATTTTGGATACACTTGTTCACCAAATGGTGCACAAATGTCGTGTGCGACTTGGTGCCAATGCTGTACATCTTCAAAAACGGGGTAAAAAGGCGTTAAGTCAAACCCTCCGCCAAACCACCAAATAGGCTCTTCGCCTTCTTTTTCGGCTATAAAAAAGCGCACATTGGCATGACTTGTAGGAACATGTGGGTTTTTTGGATGAATAACTAATGAAACACCACATGCATGAAAGCTTCGCCCTGCAAGCTCTGGCCTATGAGCGGTCGCAGAGCCCGGCATAGATGCACCAAACACATGCGAGTAGTTAACGCCGCCTTGCTCTATTACATTACCGTTAGTGGTAACACGCGTACGCCCGCCACCGCCTTCGGCACGTTGCCAGCTATCTTCTACAAATTTTGCATTGCCATCGGCCTGCTCTAAACCTTGGCAAATGGTGTCTTGCAAAGCCATAAAATACGCTTTTACTTGTTCTAATAATTCGCTTTGCATATTAACCTCTAAATACTTTGCCGGTCATGGCATCTTTAATTGTGCTTGGCTGCGTGTTGCCCCCTAAGGGCTCATCAATGTAACAGCCTACCTTATCTGCAAATTGCTGCTTGGCTTGTTCAATACTTGTTACGGTTGGCTGTCCGGTTAAATTAGCACTAGTAGAGACAAGAGGCTTACCTAATTGCTGGCATAAGCGCTTAACACTTGGATGATCAGTAACCCGTACGGCAATCGTATCAAACTGCCCTGTTAACCATTTAGGCGTATTTTTAGCTGCAGGCATTACCCAGGTAATAGCACCGGGCCAACTAGAAAAAATATCAGCGCGCTTGTCCATTGGCAGCTTTACATCGTCAACATACTTTAATAACTGGCCGTAGTTATCGGCGATTAAAATAAGGCCCTTTTCAACGGGACGCTGTTTTATTTTTAGCAACTTCTCAACAGCTTGCTGATTATCTGGATCACACCCTAAACCATAGACAGCTTCAGTAGGATATAAAATAACTTCACCTTGCTCTAAGCAAGATATAGCCGTAGGCAATGTAGAAAGGTCTGACAAAATATGCTCCAGAAATTTATATTAATCAGTAGTGGTAAGTTTATGCAGGCAACTTTTTTGTGGGCACTGTAGCACAGTACCATTGGCCATTTTTTTCTCAATAACAAGCGGCCAATCGCACTTAGGGCATGGCTTGGCTATGGGTTTGTTATTTAGAGTATATTTACAGCTTGGGTAACAATCGCATGAGTAAAACGTTTTACCAAATTTATTGCTGCGTGCAACTAGCTGCCCTTTTTTGCATTTAGGACACCCAGGTAATACATCATCGTTATTATTAGGTTCGTCATCGTGGGCGATATAATGACACACAGGGTACCCTGTACACCCAATAAACATACCATAACGGCCGTTTTTAACCACCAGCGGTTTTGTGCACTGTGGGCAGGCTGAATCTTCAAGCACCTTTATTTCGTTGCTGTCGTGATGCGCTAATGGGCGAATAAAGTCGCATTTAGGGTAACTCGCACAACCCAAAAAAGGACCTGTTTTAGAGTTACGGATCACTAATTCAGAACCACATTGCGGGCAGACTTCGTATTCTTTTTCTAAGGCGTGTTTATCCGCCGAGAAAAGCGAATGGTCGATTTTACTCATGAGGTTCCTAATGGGTTGCTGAATTTTCGCCTAATATACCCAAACCACTTAAAGATACAAGCTGTGCATATATGTTTAAGTGGTTTGGCATACAATTTTAATGTAGAAGTTCGGTGGGTTCGTCAAATATAAGGTCTTCCATCTGCTCGTAAGCCTCTTCTGAGCCAGGTACGTTAAATAACACCATAAGCACAACCCACTTTAAGTCGTCGAGCGAAATATAAGGTTTATCTAATGCGGCAAGGCGGTCCATAACCATTTCACGGGTTACACTGTTAACGACCCTTATTTGCTCTAAAAACATCAAAAAGCCACGGCATTCAACGTTTAACATTTTGCATTCGCTATCGGTAAAAATGCGCATTGCTTGGTGAGGCTTTGTAATTAAGTAGGGCGACTCGTCGCTGCGTTGTAAATCGGCCAATTGTTCAAGCCAGTTTAACGCTTTAAAAATTTCGGTCTTATTAAAGCCCGCGCGAAGTAATTCATCGGTAAGCTCGTTTTCTTCAATATAAATATCGGCTTCACTGTGAATGTAGTTTTCAAAAAGATACATGAGAATATCAAACATATTACCTTCCTGTGCTTAGCTTTATATACCCGTCTAACACTCGCTCTATTTCGTCGTCTAACTCTAAATCGAGCAACCTTGCCAGCACTTTATCAATTGGCCACTTGGCGCGACGTACAATTTCATCAACACTGGTTACCTCATACCCTATACTATTTAACACCTCACACTGTGACTGTTTGTTTACAGGCTCCTCTTTATTATATAGACCGCTTTGATAAGAAAAGCTCACCTCATCCAAAATATCTGTTACATTTTCGACTAACTTAGCGCCCTGCTTTATTAAAAAATGACTCGCTTGCGATAAAGGGTTTTTAATAGAGCCCGGTACTGCAAACACTTCTTTATTTTGTTCAATAGCGTAACGTACCGTGATCAATGAACCGCTTTTAATTTCAGCCTCTACAATAACCACGCCTAAAGACAGCCCAGATATAATACGGTTTCTGCGTGGAAAGTTATGCGCATTAGCGGCGGTACCCGGTAAAAACTCGCTTATTAATAAGCCATGCTCTAATACTTGGTCTGTTAATAATTTATGGCGTTTGGGGTAGTAAATATCAACCCCAGTCCCTAATACACCAATTGTTTTGCCATTATTGGCCAATGCGCCTTTGTGCGCGGCACCATCAATTCCCCGCGCCATGCCCGAGGTAACAGTAATACCGGCTAAAGTAAGCTGATAAGCAAGCTCCGAGGCTATTTCGAGCCCCGTAGGGGTCGCGTTTCTACTGCCAACAATGGCCACTTGCGGGCTAGATAACAGCGATATATCGCCTTTACAAAATAACAGTAAAGGGGCACTGGCTATGTGTTTTAGCTCGTTTGGGTATAGCGCATCAAAAATACACACCACTGTAATATTAAGCTGCTGTATTTGTTGCTCGTAATGGTTTACTTGCTGCCAATTGGTATTGAGTAAGTTGCAGGCTTGGTTTTGGGTAAGGCCAAGCTGTTGTAATTCACTTTGGTTTAAATCAAATAATGATTCGAGGGGGTGAGTATGTGATAAGGCTAACAGTGTTTTAATACCTAAGCCTTTACACATATAAAAGGCAAGCCAGTGGGCTAGCTTGCCAGATGACTGATCCATGCTCTCTCCTAGAGCACCGACTCGCTACAACTTAATGAATTACTACACTATCTCCAACGCGAATTGGGTGCTGATTTTTTGTTATTAATGCATAACTCACTTTGTCATACACTTTAAATACAATTAACTCACCCACTTTTTCGTGTGGCATTGTCCATGTTGTGGTGTCTTCATCTGGCTCGCTGCCAAATAATTCACCTGCATCAGATAAAAGCTTTTCAAATTTGCTCGAATCCTCTGGATAACGCGGTCCTCGAGGGCCATCAATAACGGTGGGTGATTGGCGTTCTAAATCGAGGATATGACCAACTTCAATTTGTTGCTCAGCACCTAAGTTTAGCACCACTACATCCATTGTGCTGAATTCTCTTACTTGGCGCGGCGAGTCAATAACACTGCCGGATACACTTTGCTTAGGACGATGCATATTAAAGTACGCTGGTAACATTTGCCCTTGCATAGCAGGGAGTAAAAAATCGCCTTGTTGTATTTCTTGTTTAACTGACTCAACCCGTAAAGACGATGGTACTCCATTGCTTTCATCGCCCGTTCTAAATGCACGAGCCATACCGACATAAGTAGCGCGAGTGGCTAGCTCTTCACCGGTTTGTGTATCTATGTAAGGTTCGCCTTTGTGATAAATAGCATACGCTTTATGTACTTTTAAATCGCCCTTAACGTATAAAATATGCCCGAGAGTTTGCGTTTTAGTATTTTCGTTTGCCCCTAAAATATACGGCTTATCATCTATGTCATCGCTGTTAATCGCTTGCTCATAACTTAAATAAGGTTTAATTATTTCAAGTGGTAAAGTGGTGATGGCGTTATTACCTTTTGGTGTAATACGCCCTTGCGGCGATAACTTTCTGTACGCTTTATTAATCACCAAACGCGGGTTACCGTCGGCGTCGTACACTAACGCGAGTGCATCGCCTGGGTAAATTAGATGCGGGTTATCTATTTGCGGGTTCATTTGCCACAACTCTGGCCACAGCCATGGTTCTTCTAAATAAATGCCGGAAATATCCCAAAGGGTATCGCCTTTTTTTACAACATATTGTTTTGGAGCATCTTTTTTTATTTGTAAAACATCAGCGACTGCAGGAAAGGCAGTACTTAGTGCAAACATAATTGCAGCCAATTGAGATTTCATTGGGCTTCCTTGTATTGTTTTTTCATTATTATTGACCAAAACCTGTTAAAGGGGAACGCGAATGGCTAAAATAAGAGCATACAATACCCTAAATTAAGCACAAGTGTAAAAAGGTAACTATGGCTAGGTTAGAAGTTTTAAGATTTCCAGATGAGCGTTTACGTACGGTAGCAAAAGAAGTTGCACAGGTTGATGACAACGTTCGCCAAATTGTAAAAGACATGCTAGAGACAATGTACGATGAAAACGGCATTGGGCTAGCTGCTACACAAGTTGATATTCATCAACGTATTGTGGTGATCGACGTATCAGAAGAACGCGACGAACCACTGGTTTTAATTAACCCACAAATTATTAAAAAAGATGGTTCAACTATTAGCGAAGAAGGCTGTTTATCAGTGCCTAACTCTTACGCAAAAGTAGACCGTGCTGAAACCGTAACCGTTGCCGCTCTTAACGAAAATGGTGAAGAATTTGTACTAGATGCAGATGAGCTATTAGCTATTTGTATTCAACACGAACTAGATCACTTACAAGGTAAACTATTTATTGATTACCTATCGCCATTAAAGCGTCAACGTATTCGCAAAAAGCTTGAAAAAGAAGCTAAATTTGCCGCGAAGTAATAAGCACCTTAGGAAAACTCAGTGACAAAACCACTACGCATTATATTTGCCGGTACGCCGGACTTTGCCGCTCGTCACCTACAAGCGTTAATTCAAAGCGAACACCAAATTGTTGGAGTTTACAGCCAACCAGACCGCCCTGCTGGGCGTGGTAAAAAGTTAAAAGCCAGTGAAGTAAAAGCGCTTGCGCTTGAACATGAACTACCTGTTTTTCAGCCACAATCATTAAAAAATGAAGACGCACTCACTGAGCTTAAAAGCTTAAATGCCGATATCATGATTGTGGTGGCTTATGGCTTAATTTTACCAAAAGCCATTTTAGAGGCGCCACGCTTAGGGTGTTTAAATGTGCATGGCTCTATTTTACCGCGCTGGCGCGGTGCTGCCCCTATACAGCGCGCAATTTGGGCTGGCGATGAAGATACCGGCGTAACCATAATGCAAATGGATGAAGGGCTTGATACCGGCGACATGCTGCACATTAGCCGCTGCCCTATTGCTGCGGATGAAACCAGTGCCAGTTTATACACTAAACTGGCTGAACTTGGTCCCGGAGCACTTGTTCAAACCATTAATAAGTTAGCCAATGGCGAGCTTATAGCAGAGCCGCAAAACGACGAGCTGGCAAATTACGCTAAAAAGCTTTCAAAAGAGGAGGCAAATATTGATTGGACGATGGATGCCGTACAAATTGAGCGTAATATTCGTGCATTTAATCCATGGCCAGTGTGTTTTACTCAAATGGGTGAGCACAGCGTAAAAATTTACCAAGCCTCAGTCGTTGAGCAAACAGGCCCTGCGGGCGTTGTTTTATCAAGCGATAAAAACGGCATTGTAGTGGCGTGTGGCAAGCAGGCATTAAGTATTACACAGCTGCAACCCCAAGGTAAAAAACCAATGGCAATTAGCGACTTTTTAAACGGTCGCAGTGACTGGGTAACTCCTGGCACCGTATTAGGCGAAAACAATGAGTAATGTTCAAAACGTACGTGCGCTTGCCGCTGAAACTTTATATAACGTGGTTGATAAAGGCGCTTCGCTAAATCAAGAGCTACCATTTGCCAGCCAAGGCCTGCCCCCTAAAGACAAAGCGCTATTACAGCAAATTTGTTACGGCGTGTTGCGCTACCTACCTAGCCTTGAAAACTACTGCCAACATTTAGTAGAACAGCCACTTAAAGGTAAGCGTCGTATTTTTCAGTTTTTGTTGTATGTCGGTATCTATCAGCTGCAGCATATGCGCGTGCCACCGCATGCGGCCATTTCTGAAACCGTTAATGCCCTTGGCCAAATGCGTGCATTAGGCTTAAAAGGCTTAATCAACGCTATTTTGCGTAGCTTTCAGCGCCAACAAAGCGAGCTTGAAGAAAAAGCCAAGCAAATACCAGTGTGTTTATATAACCATCCAAATTGGTTTATTAAACAAGTGCAAGCTGCCTACCCAGACAACTGGGAAGCGCTTCTTGAAGAAAACCAACAACAAGCCCCTATGTGGTTACGTGTCAATCAAGCCCAATACAGCACGCAACAATACAGCGAAATGTTAACGGCTAACGATATAGAGCACACGTTAAACCCTGAGTTTGTTGATGGTATTAAACTAGCTAAGCCGCGTGATGTATTTTCGTTGCCAGAATTTGATGTGGGCGCCTGCTCAGTTCAAGACGCCGCAGCACAATTAGCCGCACGCTTTTTAGCACCTCAAGCTGATGAATACATTTTAGATGCCTGTGCAGCACCTGGCGGTAAAACATGTCATATATTAGAGCTTGCTGATGCAGAAGTATTAGCACTTGATAGTGACGCCACTCGCCTAGAACGTGTTAAACAAAATTTAACCCGTATCGGTTTAGGCGCAGACCTACAATGTGCAGACGCTTCGCAGCCACACACATGGTGGGATGAGCAACAGTTTGACCGCATTTTATTAGATGTCCCTTGTTCGGCAACCGGTGTTATACGCCGCCACCCAGATATAAAATGGCTTCGCCGCGCATCAGACATTGAAGATTTAGCTACACTACAGAGCGATATACTCAATAGCATTTGGCCACTACTAAAACCAGGCGGCACAATGATATACGCAACCTGTTCGGTACTGCCGCAAGAGAACCAACAGCAAGTCGCTAAATTTTTAGCTAATAATAGTGACGTTGAGCATATACCACTGCACGACAACGACACAGTTACCAACCCTGGTTTACAATTACTACCAGGTGAAAGCGACGGATTTTATTACGCTAAGCTAGTTAAAAAAGCCTAATAGCCGTACACTCAATAGCCATTTATTAAACAGTAAATGGCTATTTTTTTAATTAAACAGTAATTCGGGTAAATAATGAAAATAATCATACTCGGTGCCGGACAAGTCGGTGGTACGCTTGCTGAAAACTTAGTTGGCGAACAAAACGAAATAACCGTTGTTGATATAGACGGCAACCGCTTACGAGAGCTACAAGATAAGTACGACTTACAAGGGGTCACGGGGCACAGTGCTCACCCAGATGTGCTCAGACGTGCAGGTGCTGAAGACGCCGACATGATTATTGCGGTAACCAGCTCAGATGAAGTCAATATGGTGGCGTGCCAAGTCGCGTATAGTATTTTTAATACGCCAACTAAAATAGCCCGTATCCGATCAGAGCAATATTTAAAATACCGCGAAAAGCTATTTCATAACGATGACCTCCCGGTTGATCACTATATTGCCCCCGAAGCACTTGTTACCAAATATATTCGCCGTTTAATAGATTACCCAGGCGCGTTGCAAGTGCTGCAATTTGCCGATGGCATGCTCTCTCTTGTGGCTGTAAAAGCTTACTACGGTGGCTTATTAGTGGGTTATGCGCTTTCTGCTTTAAAAGAGCATATTCCGAATGTAGAAACCCGTGTAGCAGCAATTTATCGCCAAGGTAAAGCTATAAAGCCACTGGGCACCACGGTAATAGAAGCGGACGATGAAGTATTTTTCATTGCTGCCACTAAGCATATTCGCGCAGTTATGAACGAGCTACAAAAACTTGAGCGTTCTTACAAAAAAATTATGATAGCCGGTGGCGGTAACATTGGTGCAGGCCTTGCTCGCTCACTGGAAAAAAACCACAGCGTTAAGTTACTAGAGCGTAGTAAAGAGCGTGCTGAGCAACTCTCTGAAATGCTAGATAACACCGTCGTGTTTTGTGGAGACGCCTCAGACCAAGAACTACTATCTGAAGAGCACATAGAGCAAGTTGATGTGTTTATTGCCGTAACCAACGACGATGAAGCAAATATAATGTCGGCCATGCTTGCAAAACGCATGGGCGCACAAAAAACCATGGTGCTTATTCAGCGTGGTGCGTATGTAGATTTAGTGCAAGGGGGTGAAATAGATATTGCTATATCACCACAACAAGCAACTATTTCGGCGCTACTTACACACGTACGCCGTGGCGATATTGTTAATGTGTACTCGTTACGTAAAGGCGCGGCAGAGGCCATTGAAGCCGTTGCCCATGGCGATGAAAACACATCAAAAGTAGTTGGCCGTGCGATTGCCGATATCAAGCTACCTGCAGGTACAACGATTGGTGCTATTGTACGTAATGACGACGTACTGATTGCCCACGACGACACGGTTATTATGTCTGGTGATCACGTTATTATGTTTTTAATCGATAAAAAGCATATCAACGTAGTAGAAAAGCTATTCCAAGTTAGCGCTATATTTTTATAGTTAAACACAAAAAAGCCGCTGACTAAGGCGGCTTTAGTGGAGTATGTTTTTTTAATGCTAGGCAACCCTGCTTAGCAGCTTCTAATTACTGTACTTTTGAAAACTCTTGCTCAGAAATTTCACCATTACCATCAGTATCTAGCTGGTCAAAAATTTTCACTAGCTGTGAATTTACCTGCGCTTCTTGCTTTGAAATTGCACCATCACCATCGGCATCAAACGAGGCAAAGTCGACTGCAGCATATGCCGCTGATGAAGAAGCTAATACGATAACGGCAAGTGCTGTATTTAATGTTTTCATAGTTGTGTCCTAATTAAGAGGAAATCCTTTTCTAAGATCCATGGGTTTAAAAATTAACTAAAAAGTGCTTTTGCCAATGTGCATTACTAAGTTTTAATGCACATTGGATTAGAGCAAATGACTCTTTGCTAAGTGAACATGCGCTGTCCTGCCTAAATTGGCAAAGATCATCACACCCTAGTATTTAGAGAACTCTTGTTTTGAAAGCTCACCATTTCCATCGGTATCAAGCTCAACAAACTCAGCCATTAAATCCGCATCAACCGATGCTTCAGCTTGGCTAATGGCGCCATTGCCATCTACATCTAGCGTGTCAAAATCAGTTCCTGCAAAGGCAGCAGAAGAAGAGGCAATAGCCATAAATGCGAGTGCTTTATTTAAATGCTTCATAATTTAATCCTTCAATATAAACAAATTAGTTAAGTTCACTACGTGGTGTACGCAATCCTTGTAATCCTTTTTCGTAAGCTCCCTTGCCTACTTAGGTTGTCATTGGCAACTCAGGATTGTTACCACACTTTAAGCTTCTGAAAATTCTTCTTTTGATAGCTCACCATCTTGGTCAGTATCTAATTCTGAGAACATGCTCATCAGTTTTGCATCAATTGATGCCTCTGATTTGCTAATCGTGCCGCTGCCATCTACATCTAACGTATCAAAATCGGTTGCTGCAAATGCCGCTGATGATGAAGCAAGGGCGATAAGTGCTAAAGTTTTATTAATGCTTTTCATAATATAATTCCTTCAAGTATATGTGTGCGATTAAGTGTTTTACTTTAAATCACGTTATTGTTCAGTACAGCCAGACTATTACAACTTGAATGCCAAGTTTTAAAAGCTCATTAATTTCAATCAGTTAAAAGAGTGTTTGGCTATTTTTGATAAATTTTCGGGGGTTTTATGTTGCAAACTAGCAACAAAGGGTAAAGCTAAGTTTTTAAATACAATAAAAACAGCTAGTTACATAAGAGAAAAAAGCTACAATTTTCGGCGTAAATTGTAAGGATGAAGATTTATCGAAAAAAGAGACTAAATTTTAGCCATGAGGGGAGCTAACGTATTAAAATAACTCACTCGTAAAACTAGCCTATACTACTGATTTTTATAGAAAATAAAAATTATTTTTTGAAGTTTTAAAAATATGACTGCCACTCAAATAAAAAATGGCCATTTGTTGCTATTAAGCGAAAGTGCTTATTCTAATGGCAGCTCAAGCATCGCGGGATCGATAAAATGCTCTTTCATAAATGCCTTCATTTCATCTTCACTGGCTAGAAGTTTAATGCCACAATTAACCCCCGCAGCGTGTTCTTTTACACTGCATATTTCGCCAGTAAATGCTTTATTGTTGGTATCAACCGTCACCGTGCATTGCATATCTTTAATATTTTCATCGTTTTGATCGCCGCGTACATCAAACATCACCCCGGTAAGCGAGATGTCTTTAATCACCCCTTCAAGTACTCTATCGTCACTAAGAGTTAATTTGGCAGGTAATAAGGTAGGTATGCGTGTTTGCGCGCGCAGTGCAAATAACTGCACTTGTGTAGGGTAATTAATAAAAATGAGCCTAGCAGGGTGTGAGGCAACCGACATAAGCTGCTGCCTAAATGCTATTACTTGTCCGCCACTGCCTTCTATAACAGCTCTTACCACCACCATTACACCGTCACGTAGGTAATCACTTGCAGCAGGTAAACGCTTTGAACTTGGGTAATTTAAAATAATAAATTTATTTTCTAGCAATCCAATAAACTCTGTTTTTACGCGTTTACTACTGGTAGGCGTAACAATTTCCAAGTCGACCAATCGCCCTGTTGTTAACTGCTGTAATTTATCTAAATTAGAATGTGGCATGCCTGTTCCTAAGCATCATTTATATATTATTACCCACGCCAAAAGGTCGGCGTAAATAGCACGAGTAAGGTGAATATTTCTAAGCGACCAAATACCATGGCAATAGTTAATAGCCATTTGGCACCATCGCTCACCGCCCCATAATGCGAGGCAACATCACCTAAGCCTGGGCCTAAATTATTTAAACACGCCGCCGTAGCAGAGAACGCGGTAATGTTATCCATGCCGGTTCCCATTAGCGCCAGCATTATAATAATAAACACCAATGCGTACGCCGAGAAAAACCCCCAAACCGCTTCAACTACTTTATCGGGCAGGGCTTTACGACCAAGCTTAATAGAGTATATAGCACGTGGGTGCACTAAGCGGTTAAGCTCACGTATGCCTTGTAGGTAAAGTAAAAACACGCGTACAACTTTCATACCGCCACCGGTTGAACCTGCACAGCCACCTATAAAGCTCGAAAAAATAAGCAATATAGGTAAAAACAGCGGCCAAGTAGAAAAGTTGTCAGTAGCAAAACCGGCTGTGGTACTCATAGACACCGCCTGAAATAAAGCCTGATCGAGGGTTTCATCGCCATCGGCAAATATTTCGTTAGATGAAAGCACCGTAAAACAAATCACCACCAGCGCTAACTGTATCAGTAAAAAAACTTTAAATTCAGGGTCGCGAATATATACCTGAATATTACGACTCGCTACCGCCGCGTAATGCAGTGAAAAGTTAACCGCAGCAATAATTAAAAAGAAAACACATATAAAGTTAATGACAGGGCTATCAAAGTGCCCTATTGAGGCATCGTAAGTAGAAAAACCGCCAATCGCCACTGTAGAAAACGCATGGCATATAGCATCAAACCACTCCATACCTGCCGCCCAATACGCCAACATACAGGTTACCGTTAACGACACATAAATGTACCAAAGGTGCTTTGCGGTATCGGCAATGCGGGGGGTCATTTTTGAATCTTTTACTGGGCCAGGGATCTCAGCTCGGTATAACTGCATGCCACCGACCCCAAGCATGGGCAGTATAGCAACAGCAAGTACAATGATACCCATACCGCCAAACCACTGTAATTGCTGGCGATAAAACAAAACAGACTTAGGCAGGTATTCAATTCCGGTAAGTACCGTGGCCCCAGTGGTTGTAAGGCCAGAAAAGGCCTCAAACACCGCATCGGCCATAGACAAATTAGGTTCTTGTAAAAAAATCAGCGGTAACGATGCAAACGCCCCTAGTACTAGCCAAAACAGAACAACAATTAAAAAGCCTTCGCGTGCTTTTAAGTCGCCGTTTTCATGCCTGTTTGGGTAATAAGCTGTTAAACCAATAACCACACTAAATATAAACGCTAATACAAAAGGAACACCACCACCATCTTTATAAAATAAAGACACCACCGCAGGCGGCACCATGGTAATACTAAACAGCGCAACAAGTTGGCCAAGGATTTTTATGATGGTACGAAATTGCATGTAGCTTATCGCTTTTATTATTAGTAAATATAAGTGTGTAAGTTATTGTCTTACTCTTTGATAGTTAACTCAACTGCGCCATGGCTTAAATCAAAAATATCTTTAATGGCCTGTTTTGCTTGGCGGCTATCAATAGTAATAACCCATTCAATATTAGCAGTAAATTGTTTTTCTATATTAAGTACTTGATAATTGGTTTTTAACAATTGCTCTATTGCGCCCTGCATGCTGTATTCACTTTGGCCTACAATCTCGATACTCGGTACTTTAGTCACCGTTTTTAGCTGCGAAAGTGCATTATTAAGCGACCCACCATAGGCACGTACTAACCCACCGGTGCCCAGCTTTATACCGCCAAAATAACGGGTGACAACCGCAGTAATTTCGCCAAGTCCAGAACCCACCAGCACATTAAGCATGGGCTTTCCTGCGGTACCATTTGGCTCGCCATCATCAGAAAAACCATAAACATGGCTTCCGCCTGGGTTACCCGCTACGTGCGCCCAACAATTATGACGAGCATCTGGGTACTTTTCTTCAATGCTTTTAATAAATGCTTTAGCAGCCTGTAGGTCTGGCGTATGCGCGATATGAACTATAAAGGTGCTTTTTTTAATTTCTTCTTGATGAAACACATCATCGGCGGGGTATTTATATTCAGACATAATTAAAGCTCAATTAAAAATGGGGCCAAAAGGCCCCTTTGCATTCGCGTATTTTAGCGCGTATTGGCGAGCTCGTCTTTATTAGCTTAATCGAGCGCTAAGTCACGAGTCATATTTTCTAGGCTGTCTTCGTGAACAATAATATTGTCTTCAATACGAATACCGCCGTATGGTTTTAACGACTCAATTTTTTCCCAGTTAATAAACTGCTTACTGTCGGTTTGCGCTAAATCACCTAATAATGAATCTATAAAGTAAAGCCCTGGCTCAATAGTAAACACTTGGTTTTTCTCTATTTTACGAGTACAACGTAAGAATGGGTGCCCTTCTGGCGATGGCTGGTGGGTGCCTTTATCATCACGCATGAAGCCGCCCATATCGTGCACTTGTAAGCCAAGGTGATGGCCCAAGCCATGAGGGAAAAATGTGGAGGTAATTTTACGTTCCACAATTTCTGTTGCGGGTAAGTTTACAATATTGAAGTCGCTAAGAATTTGCGCAATACGGTTATGGCAATCAACGTGTAAATCGCCATATAACATGCCTGGCTTTAATGCGTTGCCTAGCTCAATTTGTATTGCCGTCATAGTTTGTACTAGCTCAGCAAATTCGCCCTGTTTTTTAAAATCGTACGTACGGGTTATATCTGCGGCATACCCATTAAAGTTTGCGCCAGCATCGATTAAAAACGAATTATGAGTAAGCGGTGCTTTTGGCTCAAAATGTGTGTAATGCAAAATAGCGCAGTTTTCGTTAAGCGCTACTATGTTGCCATACGGCATTTCGTTTTCGCTTTGGCGTGTAGCCATAAGGTACGCTTGCTGAATATCAAATTCGCTACCACCATTATAAAACGTATCGCGTGCTGCTTTATGTCCATCTACCGCGATGCGGTTGGCTTGGCGTAAACATTCAAGCTCGTACTGCGTTTTATAAGCGCGGTTATAATGAAAATAGTTAAGTACTGGCTCAGGATTCATAATACTAAAGCCAAGCGCTTGCGCTACCTCTAGGTATTCGCCCATGTAAGCGTATTTAGCTTTATCGTAAGGTAATAGTTTTTCAACTTGATCAGGCTGTAGCAATAATTCTATATCAAAGTACTCAGCCCAAAAATCACGCGGCTCATCTGGTACTTTGTGCCAAAAATCAACTGGGCGGTAAAAAATAAGCTTAGGTTTATCGCTACCATTTACCACAATCCAACAATGTGGATTATCAATAACAGGAAGCCATGCTTTAAAGTGTGGATTAACTTTAAATGGGTAATACATGTCGTCTAAAAACTGGCGCTTAGCTTGGCCTGAGTGAATAACTAAACCCTCGAGCCCTTCACGGTCACAAATTGTACGCGTACGTTGTTGTAATGTGGCAATATGCTCTGCATATAAAACGGCTAATTTATCCATTGTTAATCCATCTGTTAAATTTAACTTGCTTTGAGTCTACCACTTAAACGTAAAGCGCTCAAAAAAGGGGGATATTTAACATGTAAATATCCCCCTAATACTTATACCCATCGTGTTACGTTATTAGCCCTTTATTTAGCACGCTAGAATGGCTAAATATTTTAGGCAATTGGTATTACATAATTTACCCGCCCATTTTCATTTTGAGTAACGGCGCGAGCACGTTTCCTTCTCGGCCCATCCGGGTGTGATAAACCTGGCGATAAGCAAACACATTTTTTACGTAATCTCGCGTTTCTCTATACGGGATCAGCTCAACCCATAGCTCTGCAGGTATGGCTTCGTCAGGTAACCAGCGTTTAATACGATGATACCCTGCGTTGTAAGAAGCCGTAGCAAGTATTTCATTCCCTTTGTTTTTCTTTTTTAAGTACTGCAAGTAACTAGTACCTAAGCGTATATTGGTTTTAGGTTGGTACAAACGCGTACTCGATACCCTTGCTTTGTTAACGTATTCTGCCGTACTAGGGAGCAATTGCATTAAACCACGCGCATTTGCATGCGAACGCGCATCTGGTGCAAACGAGCTTTCGCGCCGTGCAATTGCAATACTCCACGCGGGGTCTATTTTGCTGCGTTTACTGTAGCGCTCAAATATATCTTGAAATGCAAACGGAAAACGCAGTTCAACATAATCCCATGCTTTAATTTTAGCTAACGTGAAAATAACGTTATCGTGCCAATTGTTTTGCGCTGCAACCTTTGAAGCAGCTAGTTTTTCTTCATCTGTAGAGGTGTTCGTTAAGTAATTCCATTCTCGGCGTGCAGAGGTAAAACGCTCGAGTTCGTAAAGTGCTTTTGCACGTTTAAAGCCCGGCGCATTCTTCACCTTCTCTACTAATTTTTGATCAACCTGCAAAGGCTGATTATTTAAATCAACTGGCAGCCCTAATCGTGCCGCCGCTAAAAAACCATAGTAATCGCGGTTAGCGGCCACTTTAGTCCAAATTTCGTCTGCTTTTTGTTGCTCGCCTCGCTTAGCATAGCTATAAGCAAGCCAATATTGCTGGCCTAAACTTAAATCGTCTTTACCTGTAAAAAAAGCCGCTATGCCTTCCCAGTTTTGGGTTTTAAGCATATTACCAAGTTGCCACTGAATTAACTTTCTGTCTTGTCGCGCTTTTGGCACCTTATTAAGCCAAAAACTGGCCTGTTTATGCCCACTTGAAGCAAGTGATAAAGCAAACGTGTAATATAAATCTGCTTTTTCTTCATCGCTGTAGGTAAACATTTTTTCTAGCTTTTGCCAGGCTCTTAAAGCCAGCGCTTTATCGCGCCAAATTAAACGCTTAACACCATAAATGGCTATTTGCGCTTCTTTTGCCGACTTAGTTTTATAACGATACAAGCCTGCTGCCGCACTAGGGTCACGGCGTACTTTTAAGTATAAATCGGCTAAGTAACGCTCGTTTTTAGGTAACAACGTTTTTAAATAAGGGAGTAAACTTTGCGTACCGCCCTGCGCTGCAAGCGTTATGCGCTTCCATACAAGCTCATTATTTAAATAACCTTTTTTGCGCCAAAGCGAAAATAGCGAGTCGCATTCATTCGGTTGCGACTTACCCACCGTCCATAAATCGGTAACCTGATTAAAAATGGCTTTTTCTGGCGCCCCTAAATCAAGCTGAAAATCTAAAAACGTGCATGTTAGTGCTGCGTTAGACGTTTCTCGGTAGTTTTTTATATAAGCTGCTTTTTTATTGTTTTTTTCAAGATACTCTAACCACGCTTTGCGTACCGGCCACTCAAGCGGGGTATGTTCATAAATGGTTAGGTAATCTTCTATTTCGCTTTGGTATTTAAAATTGGGATGGCGTTGCCAATATGTTTTTTCGACATACGGCTTTAGCGGGTGGTCTAACCCGTTTATTGCTTCTTTAAAGTCTTGGTAGCTTCCATAGCGCACTTTTTTTTCAGCATCTAAAAACGCGTCATTATCGATACTCGCTTGGGCAGAACTAAAAGGAAGAATAAAGGCAGCTGCCACAGCGCTTAATAAAATTTTTTTCATAATATCCTTTAGGTTTAACGACCTGTCAGGGTTAATAATTTCCAGTTTGAGACACTAAAACAATAATGAGAGTGCCTTTAATAAAGTATGAACAACATTTAATTTACGCACTCATAATAATTAATGAGTACCTTTTGCACATTCCAGTACACCTTAGCACCAAACCAGCTATATTTTAACCAACCGTTTGTAACCGAGTTAAATTTTTCGTTGCATTTTAATTTTAAAGCAAGCACACTGGTCGAAATGCAAACTCATCGTACCAGTCTTAGTTCGTCAACTAGGGAGAATAATAATGTTATATAAAAGCGATTCCTTTGAAGTTAGCTTCCTAAAGGAAAACATCGCCGAGTTTAAGTTTTGTGTTGCAGGTTCTGTAAACACACTATCTCAGCAAACTCTTTCAGATTGTGCAGCAGCATTAAAAGAATTAGCGTCTAATTCTGATATCAAAGGCATGATTTTTACCAGTGATAAAGATCACTTTATTATTGGTGCAGATATCTTCGAATTTTTACCAACATTTACTAAACCAGAAGAAGAATTAGTAACGTGGATCAAAAACGCAACCGACGTTTTTGACGCAATCGAAGACTTACCATTCCCAACTCTTAGCGCTATAAATGGCTTGGCACTTGGCGGCGGCTGTGAGTGGGCACTTGCTACCGATTATCGCGTTGCAAGCGAAGCCGCTAAAGTGGGCTTACCAGAAGTTAAACTAGGTATAATGCCTGGTTTTGGTGGCACAGTGCGCTTACCACGCATTATTGGCGCAGATAACGCCATGCTTTGGATCACCTCAGGCAAAGAAAACCGTGCTGCTGACGCCCTAAAAGTAGGTGCGTTTGATGCGGTAGTTAGTGCTGACAAACTTTTAGAGTCAAGCCTAGCAACACTTGAATTAGCAATTGCCGGCAAGCTAGATTGGCAGGCAAAACGCGATGTTAAACTTCAGCCACTTAAATTAAACCGTGTTGAGCAAGGCATGAGCTTTGCGATGGCAGAAGGTATGGTAATGGGTAAAACCAAAGGCCACTATCCTGCTCCGATTATGGCAGTTCGCACTATTAAAGCAGCGGCCAACTGTACTCGCGATGAAGCAATGGCAATCGAAAATGCTAACTTTGCAAAACTTGCGCGCACTAACGAAGCAGCTGCACAAACCGGTATTTTCTTAAATGACCAGTTTATTAAAGGTAAAGCACGTAAGCTTGCTAAGCACAGCGATGTAGAAATTAAACAAGCGGCTGTATTAGGCGCAGGTATTATGGGCGGCGGTATTGCATACCAGTCAGCTTATAAAGGCACACCAATCATAATGAAAGACATCCAACAGGATGCGCTTGATTTAGGTATGGGCGAAGCATCTAAACTACTGGGTGCAAAAGTTAAACGCGGCCACATGCCAATGGAAAAAATGCTGGCAACGCTTAGCAAAATTAAACCAACGCTTAACGATGCCGACCTACAAAACGCCAACATTATTGTTGAAGCGGTTGTAGAAAATCCTAAAGTTAAGCAAGCCGTATTAGCTGACCTTGAAAAGAACATGCCTGAAGGCACGGTACTTACATCAAACACATCGACTATTTGTATAGACTTACTTGCAGAAGCACTCGATAAGCCAGAAAACTTCTGTGGTATGCACTTTTTCAACCCAGTGCCAAAAATGCCATTAGTAGAAATTATCCGTGGTGCAAAAACCTCCGATAAAACAATTAATGCAGTTGTTGATTACGCTCTTAAACTTGGCAAGTCTCCAATTGTTGTAAACGATTGCCCAGGCTTTTTTGTAAACCGTGTTTTATTCCCTTACTTTGCAGGCTTTAGCAAATTAGTTGTTGAAGGCGCTAACTTTGCAAAAGTAGATAAAGTAATGGAAAACGTATTTGGCTGGCCAATGGGCCCGGCTTACCTGCTTGATGTTGTAGGTATTGATACGGCGTATCACTGTACTGGCGTAATGGCTGACGGATTCCCTGAGCGTATGGCACGCGCAGAAAAAGATCCGGTGACCGTTTTTGCTAACGAAAAACGTTTTGGTCAAAAGAACAAAGCAGGTTTTTACAAGTACGAAACAGACCGTCGTGGTCGTCTTAAAAAATCAAGCGATGCAACAGCAGTTGAGCTACTAGCGCCAATTACTGATGCACCGAAAGAATTTGATAAACAAGAAATTATCGACCGTTGTATGATCCCAATGATCAACGAAGTACTACTTTGTTTACAAGAAGGCATTGTTGCTTCTCCTCAAGAAGCTGATATGGCCCTTGTATACGGCGTTGGTTTCCCTCCATTTAGAGGCGGCGCGTTCCGTTACTTAGATCAAACAGGTTTAGCTAACTTTGTTGCAGCAGCAGACAAATATGCTCACCTAGGTGCGATTTACCAAGTATCAGAGCAAACTCGCAAATGGGCCGAAGAAGGTCGTGTTTTCTATAAGGTGGAAGGTTAATATCATGAATAATCCAGTAATTGTAGATTGTATCCGCACACCAATGGGTCGCTCAAAAGGCGGCGTATTTAAAAACAAGCGTGCGGAAGATTTAAGTGCTCACCTTATGAAAGGGTTATTAGAGCGCAACCCAGCAGTTGACCCTGCATCAATTGACGATATTTATTGGGGCTGTGTACAGCAAACATTAGAGCAAGGCTTTAACGTTGCACGTAACGCATCACTGCTTGCAGGTATTCCACACTCAGTACCAGCTACAACCGTTAACCGTTTATGTGGCTCGTCTATGCAAGCATTGCATGACGCAGCTCGCGCAATTATGACAGGCGCTGGCGACACTTACCTAATTGGTGGTGTTGAGCACATGGGTCACGTTCCTATGACTCACGGTAACGACTTTCACCCAGGCTTAGCAACTTCAATTGCACAAGCATCTGGCTCTATGGGTTTAACTGCAGAATACCTTGCTACTATTCACGGAATTAGCCGCCAGCAGCAAGACGAATTTGCATACCGCTCACATCAACGTGCACATGCTGCAACAGTTGAAGGGCGTTTCCGCCGCGAAATTTTAGCAATGGAAGGTCACGCAGCTGATGGTTCTTTAATTTTAGTTGAAGATGATGAAGTAATTCGCCCTGAAACAACGGTTGAAGGTTTATCTCAGCTTCGCCCAGTATTTAACCCTGCCTCTGGCTCGGTTACTGCGGGTACATCTTCTGCACTTTCTGATGGCGCATCAGCCATGTTAGTAATGAGCGAAGAGAAAGCAAAAGAGCTTGGCTTACCAATTCGTGCACGCGTTAAAGCAATGGCTGTTGCCGGTTGCGATCCATCAATCATGGGTTACGGCCCAGTACCAGCAAGTAAAAAAGCACTTGCACAAGCTGGTATTACTATTGATGACATTGACGTAGCAGAGCTTAACGAAGCATTTGCAGCACAATCACTGCCTGTACTTAAAGACTTAGGTTTAGCAGACGTGGTTGATGAAAAAGTGAATTTAAACGGCGGCGCAATCGCACTTGGCCACCCACTAGGTTGTTCAGGTTCGCGTATTAGCACCTCGCTTATACACTTAATGGAAGACAAAAATGCAAAATATGGTCTAGCAACTATGTGTATTGGTTTAGGCCAAGGCATCGCGACTGTATTTGAACGTGTTCAAGACTAATTATTAGCTTAAACATGTAAACCATCTTGGTGATTAAAAAGGCGAACTAGCGCAAGTTAGTTCGCCTTTTTTTATGCCACCAGCTTATTGCTGATATGAATAATGTGATCGGGTGTATTAAATTTAAACCAGATTATTTTTTACTGTATTACGCTTACCCGTTATATGCAAAACAGTTAACCAAACAGATTAATTGCGCTAAACTACCCGACCAAACCAAGCCGCGACTATTTTTACAGGTAACTTTTTATGAGCTTTGATAATCCCGATCACCAATTAGACGCCATGGGCCTACGCTGCCCAGAACCTGTAATGATGTTACGCGCTGCAATTCGTAAGATGAACGACGGTGAAACGTTATTAATTACCGCGGATGACCCATCAACCACTCGCGATATTCCAAGTTTTTGTACGTTTATGGATCACACGCTGGTGGCTACAGACGCCGATGAAGCACCGTATAGGTATGTGGTGAAGAAAGGGCTTTAAGATTTGAAAGTTGGTTTAGTAAGTTAGGTTATTTTTGAATATTTAACGCATCGTTAAGAACTTAAACCAGATGTAGGTTGGGTAGAGTTTACGAAACCCAACTTGTTTTATAACACCGAAATTTTATTCATCATACAAAGTGGTTGAATCATTATTGCACTCCCAATCTTGGCTTAGTTTTGATTTTTTAACGTATTGATGAAAGCTTGAAAATGGCCAATCACTCACTTTAATAACATGGTTATGTTTCACCGGGTTGTAGTGAATATAATTAATATGATTATTTAAGTCTTCTTCATCTCTAATTTTATGTTCCCAATAGCGACGCTGCCAAATCCCGCGCTCTCCTTTCGCTATTCGACTTTTATTACAAAACTCTGTTGCTGGCAGCTCTCGAGAAAAACCTGATTTTATAAGTCGCCAACGCATTGCGTAATTACTATCACCTTTAGGTAATTGCCAAATAGCATGAAGGTGATCGGGCATGATAACAATTGCAATCGTCTTTATTGGATGCTTTTTTGCCACCTTTGAATATACACGGCGTAATAACTCTATATTTTCCACAAGCAAAGGCTGAGATCTATCTTCTAAATTTACCGTAAAAAAATAACATGCGCCCGCCTCTAACATACGTTTATAACGCATATTTTTATCCATAAAATAAACAGATAAATAAGAGTATAGATTAGTTTTGTTAATTATAATCAAGACAAGTTTACGTAACTCAACGTATTTGATAACCACCAGCACAGTTTTATTCGCCGCATATGTTGGGTTTCGTTTCACTCTACCCAGCCTACTTAAAATCTACTTATCCATTATCGCGCTTTTGGTTTACGACTGTAATTAGACTAACTAAGCTCATTAATTTGATTGTATATTTATAGCAATCAATAAAAATTATTATTGATGTACGTTGGGTTGAGTTTTACGAAACCCAACGTATTTGATAACCAGCAGAACAGTTTTATTCGCCGCACATGTTGGGCTTCGTTTCACTCTACCTACAACATCCTTGTCATAAATCTATAAACCCACTCGGGCAGCTAAAAGCTGACAGCTCCCAGCTAACAGCTATTTCTTATTAATCGTCACTTTCGGCTTATCGTAGTCACTGTAATCAATACTTACTATGTATGTACCTTTTATTGCAGGCGAGTAACTGAAGTAGTTATAAATAGTATTGCAGTCTGCAAGTACGGGTTGGCCGAGCGTTAGTTTTTGCCCTGCAGGTTGTGAGTCGCTATAGCCGCAGTTATAGCCTTCACTAAAGTCGGCATCGGCTATTTTAAATTCGTACACTTTACCTGGGGTGCTAAATTTAACTTCTGCTTGGTAAAGCGCGCCGCCCACAGGCATAAACTGGTACTGAGGCTCTGCATCCCAAAGAGTAAAATCGCCCCTTAGGTAAATTGTTTTATCCAGCTCTTGCTGTGGCAGTACGTCGTTAATAGACACTTGGCTAGTACACGCTGTGAGTAAGCCGGCTATGGCAAGCGTTAGAATTCGTTTCATTGGTATCATTAATGGGTATCCTTCGTTCTGTTAAAACTAAAAAGCCAGCAATACGCTGGCTTTTTATTGGCTTAAGCGGTGTTATTTTTGTAGTACAGATATATCTGCAATATCTAAAAATAAGCGGCTTAACTGGCTTAATAGTGCGAGGCGATTTTGCTTTACAGCTTCATCGTCGGCCATAACCATGACGTTGTCAAAAAAGTTATCAACACTTTGGCGAATACCCGCCAATTGGCTTAATGCCTCTTGGTAGTTTCCATCGGCGTAAAGTGGTGCAAGCTCAGTTGCAAATTTTGCTACTTGTGATGCTAATACTTTTTCAGCGTCATCGCTTAATAGGCTCTCATCAACATCACCTTCGGTGGTAATGTTATTTTTAGCTAGTATGTTACCTACACGCTTATTCGCTGCTGCAAGCGCTTCTGCGGCGTCTAACGTACGGAAGTGGCTTACTGCTTTAACACGACGGTCAAAGTCAGTAGGTTTAGTAGGACGACGTGCCAGTACTGCTTGAATAACATCTACTTCAATGCCTTCGTCTTGATACCATGCGCGGAAGCGCCCTAGCATAAAGTCAAATACGTCGGTTGATACATTTAGGTTAGTAAGCTTTTCGCCAAACAGTGTTTGTGCTTTTGCTACTAGGTCTAAAATATCAAGCGGTAGCTCTTTTTCTACCATGATACGCAGTGCACCAATGGCAGCACGACGAAGTGCAAATGGGTCTTTGTCACCTTTTGGTGCTTGGCCTATACCAAAAATACCCACCAGCGTATCAAACTTATCTGCAATTGCTACTGCACAGCTGATTAGGTTTGTAGGTAAATTGTCACCCGCAAAACGCGGCATGTATTGCTCGTTTTGTGCAATAGCTACATCTTCTGCTTCGCCATCAAAGCGTGCATAGTGCATACCCATTACACCTTGCACGTCGGTAAATTCCATTACCATTTCGGTCATTAAGTCTGTTTTACTTAATAGGCCAGCACGTTTTGCAAGGTCTTTGTCGGCGCCTAGTTGCTCTGCAATGTAGCCGGCAAGTTCGCTAATACGTACAGATTTATCTTTAAGCGTACCTAACTGCTTTTGGAATAAAACAGTATCAAGTGATTCTAGGCGGCTTTCTAGGGTTTTCTTTTTATCTGTTTCAAAGAAGAACTGCGCATCAGCTAAACGTGGGCGCACTACTTTTTCGTTACCAGATATAACCACACTTGGGTCTTTACTTTCGATGTTAGATACAAACAAAAACTTATTTAAAAGTTTGCCGTTTTGATCTAATAGCGGGAAGTATTTTTGATCGTCCTTCATGGTGTAAATTAGCGCTTCGGCAGGTACATCTAAAAATGCTTCTTCAAATGTTGCCGTTAACGTTACTGGCCACTCTACTAGTGAAGTAACTTCTTCTAATAAGTCTTCATCCATTGCAACAACCGCATTCACTGCGCTTGCCGCTTCTTCTATTTGTGCACGGATTTGCGCTTTACGTTGTTCGTAATCAGCAATAACGTAGGCTGATTTTAATACGTCGAACACGTCATCTGCATGGTTAATGGTGATTTTTTCTGGATGATGAAAACGGTGGCCTTGTAACTGATTAGTTACTTGCTTACCTAAAATTTCGCCTTCAATAAGTTCATCACCAAATAAAATAGTTACGGTATGAACTGGGCGAATAAATTGTGTTTTATTCGCGCCCCAACGCATTGGCTTAGGTATTGGCAGCTTTGCTAACGACTTTGCAATGGCATCGCTCATCAGCGTTTTGGTTTCTTGTCCTGCTACTTTAGCAATATGTAAAAGCCAAGCGCCTTTATCGGTCTCAAGAGTTTGTGCTTCACTTACGTCAATACCACAACCACGTGCCCAACCCATTGCTGCTTTAGTTGGGTTACCTTCGCTATCGAACGCTGCTTTAGTTGCAGGGCCACGCTTTTCTACTTCTTTATCTTGCTGCTTTGCTTCAAGCGCTTTTACTTGTAAACCTAAACGACGAGGTGATGCATACCAGCTTACGCCTTCATGCTCAAGCTCTAGTGTTTCAAGCTCTGCAGTTAAGTTTGCGGCAAAGGCTTCTGCTAATTTGCGCAGTGCTTTTGGTGGCAGCTCTTCGGTGCCAATTTCTACTAATAAATTTTGTGCTGACATGCTTACTTATCCTTACACAGCGGGAAACCAAGCGCTTCACGTGCATCGTAATAACTTTGTGCACACGCTTTTGATAACGCTCGAACGCGTAAAATATAACGCTGACGTTCGGTTACTGAGATTGCATGGCGCGCATCGAGTAAGTTAAACGCGTGCGATGCTTTCATTACTTGCTCGTAAGCAGGCAGTGGTAAATTTGCTTCAATTAGCTTTTGGCTCTCAGCCTCACACTTATCAAACTGGGCAAATAAATCATCTACGTTTGCGTGTTCAAAGTTGTAAGTAGATTGTTCTACTTCATTTTGATGGAATACATCGCCGTAAGTTACACGCCCTAATGGACCGTCTGCCCATACTAGGTCGTAAATACTGTCTACGCCTTGAATGTACATTGCTAAACGCTCTAGGCCGTAAGTAATTTCACCGGTTACAGGAGAGCACTCTAAGCCCCCTACTTGCTGAAAGTAAGTAAACTGCGTTACTTCCATACCGTTTAGCCAAATCTCCCAACCTAAGCCCCAAGCGCCTAGTGTTGGCGATTCCCAGTTATCTTCTACAAAGCGTACTTCGTGCGTTAGGGTATCAATACCCATTGCTTCTAATGAGCCTAGGTAAAGCTCTTGAATGTTATCTGGTGATGGCTTTAAAACTACCTGAAATTGGTAGTAATGTTGTAAGCGGTTTGGGTTTTCGCCGTAGCGGCCATCGGTAGGACGGCGACACGGTTGTACGTATGCGCTCGACATTGGCTCAGGGCCAATAGATTTTAAGAATGTTTGCGGGTGAAATGTCCCTGCGCCCACTTCCATATCAAGTGGTTGAATAATGACGCAGCCTTGCTGCGCCCAATAATCCTGTAAAGCCAGGATCAAACCTTGAAAGGTTTTAACGTCATATTTTTGCATATTTGGCTTTTTACTATCTGAAAGTAGCGTGAAAATTACCCTCAGTATACCTTGTGCACACGCAGGTTTTAAGCAGTTTGTGCGGTTGTTAAAATAAAAAAGGAGCCATTAGGCTCCTTTTAAGATGTAAGTATAATTTTTTACACGTCTAAGTTAACTACGCGAAGTGCGTTGGTTTCTATAAACTCACGACGAGGCTCAACTTGATCGCCCATTAATGTTGCAAACAATTGATCTGCCGCTACAGCATCTTCAATTGTTACTTGTAACATACGACGAGCTGAAGGATCCATTGTGGTTTCCCACAGTTGGCTAGGGTTCATTTCGCCTAATCCTTTATAGCGCTGAATATAGATCCCGCGCTTAGATTCTGCGATCAACCATTCTAAAGCATCCACAAAGTTATCAACAGGTTTTGTTTTCTCACCACGTTGAACATATGCGCCTTCTTTTAAGATGTTTGCGATCTTCGTGCCAGTCACAGCAATGCGTTGGTAGTCACGTGATGCAATAAAGTCGTAATGTAATACGTGTGCTTTATCCACACCGTGCTGACGAATATTCACAACCGGGAAGTACAAGTTGCGCTCTGCATCATGCTCAGTACCCGCATGGAAAATTGTCGCATCTTCATCACGTTCAACTAAGTCATCAACAAGCTCTTTAGTCCACTCAATTACTTTAGCTTCGTTAGATAAGTCTTCTACTTTTAACTCGCTTTGGTAAATCAAACGTTCCATTACCGTGTTAGGGTATTTACGCTTTAAGCGCTCAATGACTTTAACTGTGTTTTGGTAATCTTGTACTATTTGCTCAAGCGCTTCACCTTCAATTGCACTTGCATCTTCGCTTGTGTAAAGCGCTGCATTATTTAGTGCAAGTGATGTTAGGTACTCAACAAGTGCAGGATCGTCTTTAATGTAACGCTCTTGCTTACCTTTTTTCACTTTATAAAGTGGCGGTTGTGCAATGTAAATATAACCACGCTCAACAATTTCTGGCATTTGGCGATAGAAGAACGTTAGTAGCAATGTACGAATGTGAGAACCATCCACGTCCGCATCGGTCATGATAATGATGCTGTGGTAACGTAGTTTTTCTGGGTCATATTCATCACGGCCAATACCACAACCTAGGGCTGTTATTAGCGTTGCTACTTCTTGTGAAGAAAGCATCTTATCAAAGCGTGCTTTCTCTACGTTCAAGATTTTACCTTTAAGTGGTAAAATTGCTTGGTTTTTACGATTACGACCCTGCTTGGCTGAACCGCCAGCTGAGTCACCCTCCACTATGTATAGTTCAGATAATGATGGGTCTTTTTCTTGGCAGTCTGCTAATTTACCAGGTAAACCTGCTAAATCCATAGCGCCTTTACGACGAGTCATTTCACGGGCTTTACGCGCCGCTTCACGTGCTCGTGCTGCATCAATAATTTTACCAACAACAATTTTGGCATCCATTGGGTTTTCTAATAAGAAATCAGAAAACTTTTCAGCCATTGCTTGCTCAACCGCAGATTTAACTTCGCTTGATACTAGCTTGTCTTTAGTTTGTGATGAGAACTTAGGATCAGGTACTTTAACACTTACAACCGCTGTTAAGCCTTCACGCGCATCATCGCCCGTTGCATTACTGGTTGTTTTAGCTTTTTTGTTAAAGCCTTCTTTTTCCATGTAGTTATTAAGTGTACGTGTTAGCGCAGATCTAAAACCGGCTAAGTGAGTACCACCATCACGTTGTGGAATGTTATTAGTAAAACAGTAAATGTTTTCTTGGAAGCCATCGTTCCACTGCATTGAAACTTCAACGCTAATACCATCTTCTTCACGCTCGTGAGTAAAGTGGAATACACCTTTATGTACTGGTGTTTTATTGCGGTTTAAGTATTCAACAAACGCTTGAATACCGCCATCATATTTAAAGTGGTCGGTTTTATTTTCTTCGCGTTCATCAGATAAGATGATGCTTACACCAGAGTTCAAAAACGAGAGCTCACGTAAACGCTTGGCTAAAATATCGTAATGAAAATCAAGGTTTGTAAATGTTTCTGCACTTGGCCAAAAACGCAGTTCAGTACCCGTAGTGTCAGCATCGCCAATAACAGCTAATGGAGCGTTAGGTACGCCCATGCTGTAAGTTTGCTCGTGCAATTTGCCTTCACGACGAATAGTAAGAGTTAGTTTTTCTGATAATGCATTTACTACCGATACACCAACACCGTGTAAGCCACCTGATACTTTATAAGAGTTATCATCAAACTTACCACCAGCATGAAGTACCGTCATGATAACCTCGGCAGCAGACACACCTTCTTCTTCATGGATAGAAGTTGGGATACCACGACCGTTATCTCTTACAGAGACTGAACCGTCTAAGTGAATCGTTACATAAATATCATCACAATGACCTGCTAAGGCTTCATCGATAGAGTTATCAACGACCTCAAACACCATGTGGTGTAAGCCTGTGCCATCATCGGTGTCCCCTATATACATTCCAGGACGCTTTCTTACTGCGTCTAATCCTTTAAGTACTTTAATACTCGACGAATCATAATTCTCAGACATGGTTAATCCCACTTATCTTGTTATTAGGTTGCCATGTTTCACGTGGAACATTTGTAGTTCTCGTTGCATGGGTTCCACCACAGCAGAAATACTTTCAGACAAAATTGAAGAAATAAAAATTTGAGAACTGCAATGAGCCAATAATTGCCCCACTTTCTCTTTTGTATCCTCGCCTAACTCTGAAGGTAGATCATCTATTAGCAATATAGATTGCTTATCTGTCTCTGACTCAATTAAACTATTTTGCGTTACTTTTAACGCATAAAGCAATAACTTCAATTG
The DNA here is from genome assembly GCF_028599385.1 of Pseudoalteromonas sp. CST2. Taxonomy (NCBI): domain Bacteria; kingdom Pseudomonadati; phylum Pseudomonadota; class Gammaproteobacteria; order Alteromonadales; family Pseudoalteromonadaceae; genus Pseudoalteromonas; species Pseudoalteromonas sp. CST2. The sequence goes on along the minus strand of NZ_JAQREO010000020.1, from coordinate 26,678 downwards.
ACCGCGTGAAAACGTATTCTCTACGGTGTTGCCAGCGACACTAAAACTAAAATCGGCCTTATGAGGGCCTTTACTTGTAAAACCTTGGCGAGCGTCTCGCTCAAAGTTTTGCTCTAATGCATCACTTAAAGACTCACTGCCTTTCCAACCTGCATTAAAGTTGATTTCTAAATCGCGTATAAGCGTTAATTCTGCACACATTTTATCAAAAAACTGCTGCTTAAACCTACTTATATACGCCATTCTTAATTTATTTATTTGTTCTGCCAGTCTAACAAATTCTTTGTCCCAAAACCTAATTTGGTCAAAATAATTCTTTGGCTTACTTTTTAATAATGCATTGCGTTGTTTAAGCACTTTATTAAACGACTGCCATAAGTAAAAAAACTCATGTTCCACGTGGAACAAACCCAAATCTAAAAACTTACGTCGCTCTTTTGGACCACCAAAAAACAATGAATAGCTTTCGGGTGTAATAATTTGCACAGGCATTAACTGTGCAAGTTCAGAGATTTTTCTACTGGCTTTGCCTTGTATTTTTAAATTAGTTTCACCACTTTGGGTTTTACTAATCCCAATAGGAATAGACAAGTCGTGTAGCGCTTTGCGGCCGTGTATTACAAACTGATCTTGCTGATGTTGAATAATACTTTTATGTTTAGGTGTTCGAAAAGATTTGCCGTGAGAAAGGTAATAAATAGCCTCTAAAAGGCTGGTTTTTCCGCTGCCGTTTTCACCATAAATTATATTAACGCCGTTGACTGGTTCTAGCGTCAGTGCCTCAATATTACGAAAATACTTGAGGCTCAAGTGACTTAAACTCATTTATAATGGGTATCTTATAATCGCATAGGCATAACCACGTACATTGCTTCTTCATCGCCCGCACCTTCAATAAGTGCACTGCTGTTTGAATCTGCTAATGTAAATAGTACATCTTCTGTTTTTAATGTATTTAGTACATCTAATACATACGATACATTAAAACCAATTTCTAGCTCATCACCCTCATACATTACTTCTACTATTTCCTCAGCCTCTTCTTGCTCAGGGTTATTAGCCGTAATTTTAAGTAAGCCATTGGCAAGGTTTAAACGCACACCTCTAAATTTTTCGTTAGATAAAATAGACACACGTTGAAACGCATTACGTAACCATTCACGGTTAGCGGTAATTACTTTATCTCCACCACGAGGTAATACGCGGCGATAATCAGGGAAGCGGCCATCCACTAACTTACTTGTAAAAGTAAATTCCACATCGATAATACGAATATGGTTAGCGCCAAATTGAATAGTAACTAATTCTTCATCGGCAACCATAAGGCGCATAATTTCTTGCACACCTTTGCGCGGTATTATTAATTGGCGCTGCGTATTTAACGATTGGCCTAATTCTTTTTGCGCTATTGCCAAACGGTGGCCATCGGTGGCCACTGTTTTTATGTCGGTATTATCTACTTCAAACGACATGCCATTTAAGTAATAACGAACGTCTTGGTTAGCCATTGAAAAATGCGTGCTTTCAAGTAATTTACGTAACTCTAAACGCGTTAGCTGAAACTCAACCTCGCCATCCCACTGCTCTAAATTAGGAAAGTCTTCCGCGGCAAGCGTTGTAAGTGAAAAGCGGCTTTTACCACTGGTTAAAAGCAGTTGGTGCTCTTGTAAGCTCAATGTAAGCTCAGAACCATCAGGCAGGCTTTTACAAATATCGAGTAATTTTTTAGCAGGTAGCGTTAACTTTGTATCGGCAATATCATCACCAACAAAAACACCTGCAACTAGTTCAATTTCAAGGTCTGTGCCTGTCATTGAAAGTTGCCCGTTTTCTACCACTAACAATACATTAGATAATATAGGTAACGTATGTTTACGTTCAATCGCACCCGATACTTGCACTAATGGCTTTAAAAATTGTTCTCTTGAAATGGTTATTTGCATAATAAAGTCAGCCCTAAGATGACAACGTTCTTATTAAATTTTGATAATCTTCTTTTATTTCGTGGCTTTCATCACGAAGTGATTTAACCTTTCTACACGCATGTAATACCGTGGTGTGGTCACGTCCACCAAATGCGTCACCAATCTCAGGTAAGCTGTGATTAGTTAATTCTTTTGATAATGCCATAGCTACCTGACGCGGCCTCGCGATAGAGCGGCTACGGCGCTTAGATAACAGATCTGACACACGTATTCTGTAATACTCAGCCACAGTGCGCTGTATGTTGTCTATAGTGACAAGCTTATCTTGTAGTGCCAATAAATCGCGCAGCGCTTCTTTTACAAAGTCGATAGAAATTGGGCGTCCGGTAAAATTAGCATTAGCTATTACACGGTTAAGCGCGCCTTCTAATTCACGTACGTTTGAGCGTAATTTTTTAGCGATAAAAAAAGCGACTTCGTGCGGTAAATTAATTTTACTCTGCTGCGCTTTTTTCATCAAAATGGCAACACGCGTTTCAAGCTCTGGCGGCTCTATAGCAATCGTTAAACCCCAACCGAATCGAGATTTAAGCCTGTCTTCTACGCCCTCAATTTCTTTTGGGTAGCGGTCAGAGGTTAAAATAATTTGCTGATTACCTTCTAATAATGCGTTAAAGGTATGAAAAAATTCTTCTTGTGAGCGCTCTTTATTAGCAAAAAATTGAATATCATCAATCATTAGCGCATCAACACTACGGTAATAACGTTTAAATTCTTCAATGGCGTTATTTTGTAGTGCTTTTACCATGTCTTGCACAAAACGCTCAGAATGCATGTAAACAATTTTAGCATCGGGCTTGTTAGCCATAATGCCATTACCTACTGCATGTAATAAGTGAGTTTTACCTAAGCCTGTGCCACCGTAAATAAATACCGGGTTAAAGGCAGAGCCAGGGTTATCTGCAACTTGTGTTGCAGCCGCTTTTGCTAGCTGGTTAGATTTACCCTCAACAAAGCTGTCAAAGGTATAGTTATCTTTTATATTAGATTTATAGCCTGATTTAGGCGCAGGCTCTACTGCTGCTTTTTGTTCTACAGGTTGCTGTTTAGCAGGTGCCTGTGAACTAGGTGATGCAGGGGCTTCAACACTTGGCGCCGCCGCTTGAGTATTTAGTAGTGGTTTACTACCTACATCAAAACGTAATTCGGGCGCTTCATCACCACAAATTTCTACCAGTAACTCATTAATACGGTTTAAATACTTTTCTCTTACCCAATCAAGAACAAAGCGATTAGGTGCGTAAATCGTTAAGGTATCTTCGGTACTTTCTGCTTGTAGTGGTCTTACCCACATACTGAATTGTTGCGAAGGCAACTCATCTTGCAATACATATAAACAACTTTGCCAAACCGACAGATACACAGTTAAACTCCCAGAGGTATAATTTTTATTCCCGCACATCAATAATGATTAAAAATCATGCATTTATTGCGTTCAATTGGCCAGCTACCCGACCCAAGACCGGGTATTATGAAGGCACTTTATCCACAAGTAAAAGATTGATTTTTATAAAATTGTTGATATCAGTGTATAAATATCTTAACAGACTGATTTATAGCGACTTTTATTTTAAAGCCTGATGACAGATCATAACAAAAACACACTGAGATCGCGAACCAATTTTACGATCTAAATGAGTTTTCCCATGCTTTTATTCACTTTTTAAACACCAGCTGTGGAAAACTTCTTAATTATGATGATCCTAGTTGATCACCCTACTTTATTACGATCCACATTCTTTTAGTCAGTCTCGGCCATTAATTCGCCTTTTTGCGCAAAAGCAGACCATTTTGCTTTAAAATTAATCCATAAATATCAAGCCAGCGTACAAAAAATGTAATAAACACGGTGTTTACAGCGCAATTATGATTGACTTTAAAGTGCTTAATCTATAATATCTCGCGCTCGCAATGGCACCTGTGCCAGGATCGCGACCTGCATAGGATGTTTTAACTTTAACCGATCGGATGAGATTGTTATGAAAAGAACTTTTCAACCTAGCGTTTTAAAACGCAAACGTGCACACGGCTTCCGTGCTCGCATGGCAACTGTAAATGGCCGTAAAGTATTAGCACGTCGCCGCGCTAAAGGCCGCAAAGTTCTTTCTGCTTAATATATAAGTGGAAGACTTTAGCTTTGGCAGGGAGTTACGTCTGTTAACTCCCTCGCATTACTCTCGCATATTTAATGAACCCGCTCGGGCTGCAACTCCTTTATTTACTCTTTTAGCTAAACCTAATGACCAAGATAAACCTAGGTTAGGACTCACTGTTGCTAAAAAACGTGTAAAAAAGGCATGCCAACGAAACCGTATTAAACGACTCGCTCGCGAAAGTTTTCGTTTAAATCAAAACACCATCGATAATATCGATATTGTGCTTATGGTAAAAAGTGGTATTGATGAGCAGTCTAACGAAGAAATAACCAAACAACTTACAAAGCTGTGGCGTAAAATAAATGAACGCTGCAAACCTGGTGCACCTAAACCACCACCTTTTAAAAAACGCCCAAACAAATCAGCTAAATCTAATAAACAAACCCGATAGCAATAGAATTGCAGGGTTAATTAGGGTATCTTTAGCTCACCTTTTAATCATGCGTTTAAAATCTCTAATTGAGCCTTTAAATACATGGTATCTATTCACTAAATATACGCAGGGGTATAAACACCATGAGGTTACTTAAACCACTTGTTGCTATTCCAAAGCGTTGTTTAGTGTTATTTATCCGCGGTTATCAAATGTGGATAAGCCCACTACTAGGCCCGCATTGTCGTTTTAATCCAAGCTGCTCTCATTACGCTATTCAAGCAATTAATTTGCATGGATTTGTAAAAGGGAGTTGGTTAGCACTTAAACGCATATTAAAATGCCATCCTTTACATTCAGGCGGAGAAGACCCCGTTCCTGAAAAATTAACCCGTATTAACCACCAACACGAGAAATAAGAGCTGTTATGGAATCGCAACGCACGTTTTTATTAATCGGTTTAATGTTAGTGTCGTTTTTATTATTTCAAGAATGGAATAATGACTACAACACACCTAAAGCCGATCCTAGTGCCACTACACAAACACTAAACACAACGTCACCAGAGTCAGATGATTATATACCGTCATCGTCAGATTCAGGTTTACCTGCTTCGGCTACCGCTGCTAAACGTTCAGTTATTGACATTACGACTGACGTTTTCAAAGTAAAAATAGACACCAAAGGCGGTGACATTGTTGAAGCAGACTTACTCCAATACGAAGAAGTAAAAGGTGAAGAAACACCATTTATGCTTCTAGGCGAGTTTGATGGCAATCAATACTTCTCACAAAGTGGTTTAATTGGTTTAAATGGCCCAGACGCATCAGCGAATGGTCGCCCTACTTACCAAGCAACGCAAAAAGCCTACACGCTAAGCGGTGATGAGCTACGTGTACCACTTACCTATGTTGATAGTAATGGCGTTAACTTCACTAAAACATACGTATTTAAAAAAGGTCAATACGATGTAGGCCTTGAGTACACAGTAAATAATGCTACAAGTGCGCCAGTGCAAGTACAGCTATACACGCAAATTAAGCGTACCGTACAAGAAAAAGGCAGCTTAGTAGATCAAAACTATTTAGGTGCAGCTTACGGTACTGATGAAGAGTCGTACGAAAAATACAGCTTTTCAGATATGGCTGACAAAAACCTAAATAAAAACACCCAAGGCGGTTACGTTGCATTTATTCAGCATTACTTTGTAAGTGCATGGGTACCTAAGCAAGACGAAACACACACGCTTTACAGCTTAATTACTAAAAGTAATGCCGCTATTATTGGTACAAAAGCAGCGCCTATAAATGTACAAGCCGGCAGCGAGCAAACTCTTAATGCGACTTACTACATGGGTCCTAAAGAGTCAGATATTCTTGAAGCGATTCACCCAGATTTAGACCTGACTGTAGATTACGGTTGGTTATGGTTTATTTCGCAACCTTTATTTGTACTTCTTAAATGGCTACACAGTATTTTAGGTAACTGGGGTGTTGCTATTATTGCCATCACTATTATCGTTAAATCGTTAATGTACCCGCTTACTAAAGCGCAATACACGTCAATGGCAAAAATGCGTGCCCTTCAGCCTAAAATGGCTGCCCTAAAAGAAAAATATGGTGATGACCGTCAAAAGTTCGGCCAAGCTACTATGGAAATGTACAAAAAAGAAAAAGTTAACCCTATGGGTGGCTGTTTCCCTATTTTGCTACAAATGCCAATTTTCTTAGCGCTATTTTACGTATTCTTAGAATCAACAGAGCTGCGCCATGCAGAGTTCATTCTTTGGCTAACTGACCTATCTACAAAAGACCCATATTACGTATTACCAATATTATTTGGTGCAAGTATGTTTGTGACGCAAAAACTACAACCAATGACGGTTACCGACCCAATGCAGCAAAAAATGATGACCTTTATGCCGGTTATCTTCTCTGTATTCTTCTTATGGTTCCCATCTGGTTTAGTACTTTACTGGTTAGTGTCTAACCTTATTTCTATTGTCCAGATGCTTATCATCTACCGTGGCATGGAAAAGCAAGGTATAAAAGTAAGAGGCTAGCTTAACGGCTACTCATATAAAGGCGACTTAGGTCGCCTTTTTTATTGCCTATTTTTTACCACAGCTATTCGCTACCAATAAATGCATAGGTTACAATAGCGCCATTAAAGTTACTCTCGTTGGCAAATAAATAGCATGATCAATCAAGACACAATTGCAGCACAAGCGACCGCTCCTGGGCGTGGTGGCGTAGGTATAATTCGGGTTTCTGGCAGCCTTGCTAAAAGCGTGGCCGAAAAAATAATAGGTAAAGTACCTAAGCTTCGCTATGCCGACTACGTTCCTTTTAAAAGTTTAAGCGGCGAGCAACTCGACCAAGGTATCGCTATTTATTTTGCAGGGCCAAACTCATTTACCGGCGAAGACGTACTTGAACTGCAAGGTCACGGCGGCCCTGTTGTACTCGACATGCTAATAAAAGAAATTAGCCAAATAGAGGGGGTTCGCTTGGCTAAGCCTGGTGAGTTTTCTGAGCGCGCCTTTATGAACGACAAGCTTGATTTAACCCAAGCAGAGGCTATTAGCGATTTAATTAATGCAACCTCAGAGCAAGCAGCTAAAAGCGCACTACAATCGCTACAAGGTGAGTTTTCTAAACACATTGAAACCCTAGTAGAAAAAGTTATTCATTTACGTATGTATGTAGAGGCAGCCATTGACTTCCCTGATGAGGAAATTGACTTTTTATCCGATGGCAAAGTGTCGGGCGATTTAGATGCCATTATCAGTCAATTACATACAGTAACGAGCCAAGCTAAGCAAGGCAGTATTATGCGCGAAGGTATGCGCGTTGTTATTGCTGGGCGCCCTAATGCAGGTAAATCAAGCCTACTTAATGCCTTAGCAGGACGCGAAGCTGCTATAGTAACCGAAATAGCCGGTACTACTCGCGACGTACTACGTGAGCACATTCATATTGATGGTATGCCACTGCATATTATCGATACCGCAGGCCTACGTGAAAGCCCAGACCGCGTTGAACAAATAGGAATAGAGCGCGCGTGGGGTGAAATAAATCAAGCTGATCGCGTGTTGTTTATGCTTGATGGCACCGACACCACCGACACCGACCCACACGCAATTTGGCCTGAGTTTATGGCAAAGTTACCGCAAGGAATGGGGGTTACCGTTATCAGAAATAAAGCCGATTTATCGGGCGATGCAGTAGGTATGGATGAAAACCAACAATACCCAGTAATTAGTTTAAGCGCTAAAAATGCGCAAGGTATTGAGCTTGTACGCGACCACTTAAAAGCTTGTATTGGCTTTCAAGGCGCAACAGAAGGTGGATTTATGGCGCGTCGCCGCCATTTAGATGCACTTGAACATGCGGCCTATCACTTAGATACTGGTAAAACGCAGTTAGAAATGCACGTAGCCGGCGAAATATTAGCCGAAGAGCTACGCTTAACGCAGCAGTACTTAAACGAAATAACCGGTGAATTTACCTCAGACGACCTACTAGGCAAAATATTTAGCTCGTTCTGTATTGGTAAATAACTCGCTAAAGCAGCATAAAATAACACTTACTTTAGGGCACATTAGTGCCCTTTTTTATGCCCGGTATAAAAATTTAAAAAGCAAAAATGGGGCTAAAATTAAATAAAAACGCGCCTGATTTTAGCGTATTCAACTCACCTGTTTAATCTCTTACAGTATAAAAATACACCACGTTAAGCGCGTAATTGGCGCTCTACATAGCTTAAAAAAGTACCAATATGACGCCAAAAAGCATCCTTAAGTAGATCGTTTTAACTACGGTTTGGGAATTTATAAGCAAAAGTAACCGGTACTATTAAGGCCAACACCCACGTTTTTAATTGATCCACCAGCAAAACTCCTCGCTGAACTTGAAAAATAATAAAACAAGTTAAAAAAGGTTATCCACAATCGCCTACTTTATGGCTAATAAATCAAAAATAGCGGCACATTTATAAGCTTAAACCATCACGATCTATAATAAAGCGTGGTTTATTACACTTATTTTCACTTTTTTAGGGCAGATCTGCTTAATCAGATCGTTTTTAAAAATTATTTTTGATCGCCTTTTTAAGTTATCAACAAGATTACTATCCACATTATGATCAACAACAGCTTAGCTATATAAAAACGTGGGCTGGTGGCCTCACTTATAATAAAAAATCAATGAGTTAGCTTTATTTAGATCTACAAAACATACTAGTTAAGCAGAGCTTTCCCCAACCTTATCAACAACTTGATCAGAAGATTACATTTAAATAGTTTTTGTTAATTCATTTATATTCAATAACTTATATAAGCAATTACAACAAAGAGTAAAAACAACTCAAAAATAGTTATACAAAATTACAAAGGTTTTCTTTACTGCAAGCCTAACTCAGTTATCATAGCGGGCAAATAAGTAATGTGTGATCAGTTTAAATATGAGTTCTGTAAATATAATCGTTGGTAGTCAAATGGGATCTGCAGAATATGTAGCAGAACAACTATGTGATGAGTTAAATAACCAAGGTATAAGTGCTGAACTACATGATCAACCTAATTTAACTGATATTGATCAACATAATACAATCTGGCTTATATGCACATCGACCTATGGCGCAGGCGATTACCCCGACAATCTTTTACCATTTATTGAGCAGCTAAATCAGCAAAGTGACTTATCTGCAATTAAATATTCAGTCATTGGTTTAGGCGATACCAGCTACGACACCTATAACCTTGCTGGGCGTAATATAAATAGTTTAATGGCCAGTAAAGGCGCAACATGCATAGCGCCAAGGCTTGAATTAAATATTCTTGATGAGGCATTACCCGAAGATACCGCCCTAGAGTGGTTAGATTCGTGGATAGAGAAAACACAATTAAAGTAATATGATCGATTAAAATGCATAAACAAAGTTACCCACAATTTACTAATAATTTAATAGCTTTTGTGGATAACCGCTGATCAAACTGCGTTTTTAAGCATGCTTATCCATGGGATAAGATCCAATCGATATTGGGCTGTGTATAAACCCCCCTTTTGATCAGAGCTTATTTGCCTGATGATCCGATCATATTAACACCTTTAGATCTGATCTAATTTTATGTTTTAAATGAATAAATAGAGCTTATCAACAGAAAACCCGATCACTAGTAGTAATAGTATTAAAAGATCTCTTTAAAAGATCCTTTATATTATAAGTGATCAGTGACTTAGATCTTGCCCACTGTTTAATCATTTATCTTCTGCTAATTTCTAGGTAGAATACGCTCCCTTTTGAAGTTTACTGGTTTGATTAAGTAGGATCCCATTAATGATTTTTCACGAAAAGTTTGACGTTATCGTAGTAGGTGGTGGACATGCAGGCACTGAAGCCTCATTGGCTGCTGCACGTATGGGGATGAATACCCTGCTGCTAACTCATAATATGGATACACTTGGTCAAATGTCTTGTAACCCAGCAATTGGTGGCATAGGCAAAGGCCATTTGGTTAAAGAAATTGATGCGCTAGGCGGTGCTATGGCACAGGCTATTGATAAAGGCGGTATTCAATTTCGTACCTTAAATTCTTCAAAGGGACCTGCTGTTCGTGCAACTCGAGCACAAGCTGATCGCGCTTTGTACAAAGCTGCAATTCAAAACACATTACAAAACCAAGAAAACCTAAAAATATTTCAACAATCGTGTGACGATCTTATCGTTGAAAACGACAAAGTTGTTGGCGTAGTAACCCAAATGGGATTACGTTTTAGCGCACCTAGTGTTGTATTAACCGTAGGTACTTTCTTAGGTGGCCAAATACATATTGGTTTAGAGAATTTTAAAGGTGGTCGTGCAGGCGATCCCCCTTCAATTGCACTTGCTGATCGTTTACGTGAGTTACCTTTTAGAGTAGACCGTTTAAAAACAGGTACTCCACCACGTATTGATGCCCGTACAGTTGATTTTAGCAAGATGCAAGAACAACCAGGTGATGCGCCTACACCGGTATTTTCGTTTATCGGTAAACAAAGCGATCACCCACAGCAAATACCGTGTTATATCACCTACACAAACGAAAAAACCCATGAGGTTATTCGTAACAATTTACATCGCTCGCCTATGTACTCTGGCGTAATTGAAGGTATAGGACCACGTTACTGCCCTTCAATAGAAGATAAAATTGTGCGCTTTGCTGATAAAGACAAGCACCAAATATTTGTAGAGCCTGAAGGTTTAACATCGTACGAGCTTTACCCTAACGGTATTTCAACCAGCTTACCTTTTGATGTGCAGTTACAAATTGTGCAATCGATAGATGGTTTCGAAAACGCACATATTTGTCGCCCTGGTTATGCTATTGAATATGATTTCTTTGACCCACGTGATTTAAAACAGTCATTAGAAACCAAGTTTATAGACGGATTATTTTTTGCAGGCCAAATAAATGGTACTACTGGTTACGAAGAAGCCGGTGCACAAGGTTTAATAGCCGGCATGAACGCCGCTTTACAAGTACAAGGCAAAGATGCATGGACTCCACGTCGTGATGAAGCGTATGTGGGCGTACTAATAGATGACTTAGCAACGCTTGGTACAAAAGAACCGTACCGTATGTTTACTAGCCGTGCGGAATACCGTTTATTATTGCGTGAAGATAACGCTGATATTCGCTTAACAGAAAAAGGCCGTGAACTTGGTTTAGTTAACGATGAGCGCTGGCAGGCATTTAACGAAAAAATGGAAGTGATCGAAAAAGAGAAACAGCGTATTAAAGAAACCTGGATCCATAAAGATCATGCTGTGGTTGATCAAGTAAACGCCTTATTAAAAACACCGCTTACTCGTGAAGCAAGTTTAGAGGATCTACTTCGTCGTCCAGAAATTCGTTACGACGATTTAATGGCTATTGATGGGCTTGGATCTGAGTTTACAAACCAAGCTGCACTTGAACAAGTTGAGATCCATACTAAATACGCAGGCTACATTGCGCGCCAGCAAGATGAGATCAATAAACAGCTTCGTCATGAAGAAACCATTTTGCCTAAAGAGTTCGATTACTCAACGGTATCGGGTTTATCAAACGAGGTAGTTGCTAAGTTAACAGATGCGCGTCCAGACACAATTGGCCAAGCTTCTCGTATTTCTGGTATCACCCCAGCGGCGATTTCGCTATTATTAGTGTATCTGAAGAAGCAAGGCTTATTACGCAAAACTGCGTAATGGTAAAGGTAAACTGTGTTACAGCAACAATTAACAACATTGTTAGCGCAAACTGATATTGCGCTAACCGAAAAACAACAACAGCAATTAGTTAAATACGTTGAGTTACTAAACAAATGGAACAAAGCGTATAATTTAACGTCTGTACGCTTACCAGAAGAAATGATGATTAAGCACATTATGGATAGCTTAGTTGTTGCACCTCATTTACCCGGTCATCGTTATATTGATGTAGGCACAGGTCCTGGCTTACCAGGTATTGTATTAGCTATTGCACTACCTGATACGCAATTTGTATTGCTTGATAGCTTAGGCAAACGCGTTCGCTTTTTAATGCAAGTTAAACACGAGCTCGGGCTAAATAATGTCACCCCTGTGCAGTCAAGAGTTGAAGAATATCAACCAAGTGTTAAATTAGATGGCGTACTAAGTCGTGCGTTTGCTTCACTGCAAGATATGGTTGATTGGTGTTCACACTTAATTGATCACTCAGGCAAATTTATAGCGCTTAAAGGTGTGTTTCCTAGTGAAGAGCTAGAGTCGCTTCCTGAGGGTGTAAAATTTGAAGATAAAATCTCGCTAGTAGTGCCTGAGCTTGATGCACAACGACATTTAATTATTCTTTCTAAAGACTAGGGATCAGAGACATAGTGGCAAAAGTCATCGCATTAGCAAATCAAAAAGGCGGCGTTGGTAAAACAACAACGGCTGTTAATCTCGCTGCATCTATGGCTGCAACGAAGCGTAAAGTGCTGTTAATAGATCTCGACCCCCAAGGCAACGCTACGATGGGTAGCGGTGTAGACAAATATGGCGATGTCGCCACCATTTACGATTTACTCATTGAAGAAAAACCAATGGATGAGGTGATAATCACTGAAACCTCGGGTGAGTATCATATGATAGCGGCCAACGGCGATGTAACCGCAGCCGAAGTAAAGTTAATGGAATTGTTTGCACGCGAAGTACGCCTTCGTAATGCGCTTGAAAAAATACAAGATAAATACGAATTTATTTTTATCGACTGCCCGCCTTCACTAAATATGTTAACAGTAAACGCCATGGCTGCTGCTGATTCTATTTTAGTACCTATGCAATGTGAATATTATGCGCTTGAAGGGTTAACCGCATTAATGGACACTATTACGCAACTTGCAAAGTTAGTTAACCCTAACTTACAAATTGAAGGCATTCTTCGTACTATGTACGATCCGCGCAATCGATTAGCAAATGATGTATCAGAACAATTAAAACAACATTTTGGCGATAAAGTATACCGCACCGTGATCCCACGTAATGTGCGTCTTGCCGAGGCACCTAGTTTTGGTGCACCAGCAATGTACTACGACCGCGCATCAAGTGGCGCAAAAGCCTACTTAGCACTTGCGGGCGAAATGCTACGCAGAAAAGAAAAAACAGCGCCGGTAGTCGCCTAACTTTAAGGTAAAAAAATAACATGTCTGCTAAAAAACGAGGTTTAGGCCGAGGACTCGATGCCCTTTTAAGTTCATCAAAACCAGCGCCGAGCTCAAGCAAGGAACAAGACACAGTAAATGTGACTGAAGCTGTACAAACTGCAGCACAGCCCGTTGCGAATGAGTTGCAAAAGCTGCCTATTGAGTTTTTACACTCAGGAAAATACCAGCCTCGTAAAGATATGTCTGAAGAAGCGCTTGAGGAGTTAGCAAGCTCTATCCGCTCTCAAGGCATTATTCAGCCAATTGTGGTGCGCCCAGTTGCAGAAAATAGCTTTGAAATAATAGCCGGTGAGCGCCGTTGGCGTGCTGCACAAATAGCAAAGCTTGAAAGCGTACCTTGTATTGTAAAAGATGTGCCAGATGAAGCCGCCGTTGCTATTGCGCTGATAGAAAATATTCAGCGTGAAGATTTAAACGCAATGGAAGAAGCTATCGCTTTAAACAGATTATTGAATGAATTTGAATTAACGCACCAGCAAGTTGCCGATGCGGTGGGTAAATCGCGCACTACCGTGACCAATTTACTACGATTAAACAATTTAAATAGTGATGTTAAAATTCTGTTAGAGCATGGCGACATAGAAATGGGCCACGCACGCTGTTTATTAGCACTTGAAGGTGAAGCACAATCTGACGCTGCAAGATTAGCCGTAGCTAAAGCGCTAACTGTTCGCGAAACTGAAAAGTTAGTACGCTCAATTTTAGAGCCGGTTGCTGCTAAAGAAGCGCCTGAAAAAGACCCAGATGTTAAGCGTTTAGAGCAAAAATTAGCCGACAACTTAGGGGCTAAAGTAGAAATAAATTATAACGCGAAAGGCAAAGGTAAGTTGGTTATTTCTTACACCAATTTAGATGAGCTTGATGGCATTTTAAATCGTATAAATCACAGCAATACCGACCATTAAAATTTTACATGTCCGATAAGAGACATTTGTAGCTATTTTGTGTTACAAAGCGTCTACTCAAGTTGCAAAACTGGTAGGATTAAGTATAATTTCGCCAGTTTTCACACCCTAACAATTAGAACGCCATAAAGGTTAACTAAACGTGACTAATAAGTTAGCAAGACCTTATAGGCTTGCCGCATTTAAATTAATTTGTCTTCAGGGTATCGTAGCACTTGTAGCTGCAGTAATTATTTTTGTTGGTTGGGGAGTAAACGCCAGCGTATCAGCACTTGCTGGTAGCAGCGTAGCAATACTTCCCCACCTAGTATTTGCTCTTTATGCATTCAGATATATGGGTGCAAGCAAAGCAAATCAAGCGTATACCTCGTTAAAACGCGGTAACGGATTAAAATTTATGCTAACAATCGTATTGTTTGCACTGATACTCAAGTCAACCACGGTCGTTTTAGTGCCGTTTTTTTGTGTTTACGTATTTGTGCTCTTTACTGGATTGTTTGCACCCGTTTTTTTTAAACATTAACTTTTGGGATATAACATGGCTGCAGAAGAAGTTACTATATCAAGCCATATCCAGCATCACTTAACAAACGCTAAGATGTGTATGACCGACTCAGGTCTTGCCTTCAACAAAGCGTGTGCAGACAGTGGTTTCTGGACATGGAATATAGATACCCTCGCATGGTCAATCGGACTTGGTCTATTATTTTTATGGACCTTCCGAAGCGCCGCAAAGAAAGCTCACACCGGAGTACCGGGTAAATTTCAATGTTTTATTGAAATGATTGTTGAGTTCGTTGGAGACAACGTACGTGACACTTACCACGGTAAAAGCAAATTAATTGCTCCATTAGCCTTAACAATTTTTGTTTGGGTGTTCTTAATGAACTTAATGGATTTAATCCCAGTTGATTTCTTACCTGCACTTGCTGGTTTTGTTGGTGAACAAGCCTTTGGCATGGACTCACACGACGTTTACATGAAAATTGTACCTACCACAGACATAAACTTAACCGCTGCGTTAGCACTGGGTGTGTTTATTCTGATGATTGGTTACTCTATTAAAATTAAAGGGGTTGGTGGCTTCATTAAAGAGCTTACACTTCACCCGTTTAGCTCTAATAGCAAAGTGGCTATGATTTTCTTAATTCCTTGTAATTTATTACTAGAAACAATCGCTCTAGTGTCTAAGCCTTTCTCGTTAGCACTGCGTTTATTCGGTAACTTATACGCTGGTGAATTGATATTCATACTTATCGGCGCAGTTGGTTTAATGCAACTTCCGTTGCACTTTGTTTGGGCTGTATTCCATATCTTAGTAATCGTGTTACAAGCATTCGTATTTATGATGCTAACCATTGTTTACCTAAGCATGGCAAGTTCAGACAATCACTAATTTATACACTTTTTATATTTAACTTTAACAATTGAAACTTTGGAGAAAAAAATGGAACTAGTATTAGGTCTTAAGTACATCGCAGTTGCTTTACTTATCGGCTTCGGTGCAATCGGTACTGCTATCGGCTTCGGTAACATGGGTGGTAAATTCCTAGAAGCATGTGCGCGTCAGCCTGAACTTGCACCTTCATTACAAGTTAAGATGTTCATCCTAGCTGGTCTAATCGATGCGGTAGCAATGATCGGTGTTGGTATCGCAATGGTAATCCTGTTCGTACTTTAATTTTATTTTTTGAACAGCTTACTATTTTAAGGAGGAGCGGTCGTGAACATAACAGCCACTCTTATCGGTGAATTAATTGCGTTTACGGTGTTTGTACTATTTTGTATGAAATATGTATGGCCACCACTTAATGATGCAATTGAGTCTCGCCAGAAGAAAATTGAAGATGGTTTAGCTGCCTCTGATAGAGCCGAAAAAGACTTAGAACTTGCGCAACAAAAAGCTGCAGAACAGCTTAAAGATGCAAAAGCTCAAGCGGCTGATATCATTGAACAAGCTAAAAAGCGTGCCGTGCTTATTGTTGACGAAGAAACTGTTCGTGGACAAGAAGAGCGTGAAAAAATTATTGCTCAAGGGCACTCTGAAATTGAATCAGAGCGTAACCGTGTAACAGAAGAGCTACGTAAGCAAGTAGCAACTCTGGCAGTGGTTGGCGCTGAAAGAATTTTAGAGCGTGAAATCAATCAAGCCGCACATAGTGACATCGTTGAAAAACTTGTCGCTGAGCTGTAATTAGGAGGGTATGAGCATGTCTGAATTGACTACTATCGCTCGCCCATACGCTAAAGCGGCTTTTGAACTTGCCGTTGAAAAAGGCACAATTGAAAGCTGGAATGACATGTTGTTTTTTGCAGGCGAAGTTGCCAGCAATGAACAAGCATCAGCCATTCTAGCTGGATTGCCTACTGCTACTGCACAAGCTGAGTTATTTATTAACTTATGTGCTGAGCAGCTCAACGAACAAGGTCAGAACCTAGTTAAGGTGATGGCTGAAAATGGACGTTTGATTGCACTGCCTGAAGTTGCTCAGTTATTCGCTGCGTTTAAAGCAGAGTATGACAAAGAAATCGACGTAGATGTGATTTCGGCAACCCCTCTTGCTGCAGCGCAGCAAGAGTCATTGGTAGCGACACTTGAAAAACGTTTCGCACGCAAAGTTAAGCTGAATTGTAGTGAAGACGCTGCAGTTGTTGGCGGCCTTATTATTAAGGCGGGTGACACTGTAATCGACGGCTCAGTACGCGGTAAATTAAACCGCTTAGCCACAACACTACAATCGTAATTGGGAAAAAGAGCATGCAACTTAATTCCACTGAAATTTCAGATCTGATCAAACAACGTATTGAGCAGTTCGAAGTTGTAAGTGAAGCTCGTAACGAAGGTACTATCGTATCTGTTACTGACGGTATCATCCGCATCCACGGTCTAGCTGACTGTATGCAAGGTGAGATGATTGAGCTTCCAGGCAACCGTTATGCTATCGCACTAAACCTTGAGCGTGACTCAATTGGTGCAGTAGTTATGGGTCCTTACGCTGACCTTACTGAAGGCGTAAAAGTATACACAACTGGTCGTATCTTAGAAGTTCCTGTTGGTGCTGGCTTACTTGGTCGTGTTGTAAACACACTAGGTGCTCCTATCGACGGTAAAGGCGCTTTAGATAACGACGGTTTTGAACCTGTAGAAAAAATTGCACCAGGTGTAATCGAGCGTCAATCTGTAGATGAGCCAGTTCAAACTGGTTACAAATCTATTGATGCGATGATTCCAGTTGGTCGTGGTCAGCGTGAGCTTGTAATCGGTGACCGCCAAACAGGTAAAACTGCACTAGCAATCGATGCAATCATCAACCAAAAGAACACAGGCGTTAAGTGTGTGTACGTAGCGGTTGGCCAAAAAGCATCTACTATTGCTAACGTAGTACGTAAATTAGAAGAGCACGGTGCACTTGCAAATACTATCGTAGTTGTAGCATCTGCTTCTGAGTCTGCGGCACTTCAGTACTTAGCACCGTTCTCGGGCTGTACTATGGGTGAATACTTCCGTGACCGTGGTGAAAACGCATTAATCGTATATGATGATTTATCTAAGCAAGCTGTTGCTTACCGTCAAATCTCATTACTACTTAAGCGTCCACCAGGTCGTGAAGCATACCCAGGTGACGTATTCTACCTTCACTCGCGTCTTTTAGAGCGTGCATCGCGTGTAAACGCTGATTACGTTGAAAAGTTCACTAACGGTGAAGTGAAAGGACAAACTGGTTCATTGACGGCATTGCCAATCATTGAAACTCAAGGCGGCGACGTTTCTGCGTTCGTACCGACAAACGTTATCTCTATCACCGATGGTCAGATCTTCTTAGAAACTGACTTATTCAACTCAGGTATCCGTCCGGCAGTAAATGCTGGTATCTCGGTATCGCGTGTTGGTGGTGCTGCACAAACTAAAATCGTTAAGAAACTAGGTGGCGGTATCCGTCTAGCCCTAGCTCAGTACCGTGAATTAGCTGCGTTCTCGCAGTTCGCGTCTGACCTTGATGATGCAACTCGTGCTCAACTTGAGCATGGTGAGCGTGTAACAGAGCTAATGAAGCAGAAACAGTACGCACCAATGTCTGTTGCTGAAATGTCTTTGTCGTTATTTGCAGCTGAGAAAGGTTATCTTAAAGATATCGAAATCTCTAAAATTATGGATTTCGAAGCAGCTTTACTTTCTTATGCAAGTAGCACATACGCAGAGCTTGTGGCTCAAATCAATGAAACTGGTAACTACAACGCCGAGATCGAAGCGCAGCTTAAAGAACTTCTTGAGAAGTTCAAGTCTACGCAAACTTGGTAATTTAGTTATTAATGGTGCGCTTTAGTTTACTAAAGCACACCTTGATTCGGAGAGAGAGTCATGGCCAGCGGAAAAGAGATTAAAAGCAAGATCGGGAGTATTAAAAATACTCAAAAGATCACTAGCGCAATGGAAATGGTTGCTGCGTCTAAAATGAAAAAGGCGCAAGAACGAGTGGCTTCAAGCCGTCCATACGCTGACAAATTACGCAAAGTAATTGGTCGTGTTGCTCAAGCAAATCTTGATTTTACTCACCCGTTCTTAGAAGAACGTGAAGTAAAACGAGTTGGTTATATTGTTATCTCTACAGACCGTGGTCTATGTGGTGGCTTAAACTCAAATGAGTTTAAAAAAGTTGCATTAGACATTAAAGCGTGGAAAGAAAAAGGTGTGGACGCTGAGTTTGCAACTTTAGGTAGCAAAGCTGCTAGCTTCTTTCAACGTTTTGGCGGTCAAGTGCTTGCTAAAAAAGCAGGCCTTGGAGATAAGCCTTCAGTACAAGACGTAATTGGTCCTGTAAAAATTATGCTAGATGCATTCTCAGAAGGTAAAATTGACCGTTTATTCCTGGTATATAACAACTTTGTTAATACCATGAAGCAAGAACCAACAATTGACCAGTTACTCCCTTTGCCAAAAGCTGAAGAAGAAGTATCTGCCCACACATGGGACTACTTATACGAGCCAGGCCCAGACGCTATATTAGAGTCTTTGCTTGTACGCTTTGTTGAGTCTCAGGTATACCAAGGTGTGGTTGAGAACGCTGCCTCTGAACAGGCTGCCCGTATGGTTGCAATGAAAGCTGCAACAGATAATGCCGGCGACCTTATGGATGAGTTACAGCTTGTTTATAACAAGGCCCGCCAAGCGGCAATCACACAAGAAATTAGTGAGATTGTTTCTGGTTCAGCCGCAGTTTAATGCTTCAGGCAAAGATTAACGAGAGGAATAGACATGAGTTTAGGTAAGGTCGTCCAAATTATCGGTGCCGTTGTGGATATTGAGTTTTCTCAAGACAACGTGCCAGCCGTATATGACGCGCTAAAAGTAACAGATGGCGATTTAGCTGGTTTGACTTTAGAAGTTCAACAACAGCTAGGTGGCGGTGTTGTTCGTACTATCGCACTAGGTACTACTGACGGTTTACGTCGTGGTGCAGCGGTAGAAAATACAGGTGAAGCGATTCAAGTTCCAGTTGGTAAAGCAACGCTTGGTCGTATCATGAACGTACTTGGTGAGCCAATCGATGAAGCTGGCCCAATCGGCGAAGAAGACCGTATGTCTATTCACCGTGCAGCGCCTTCATACGAAGAGCAATCAAGTTCAGTAGAACTTTTAGAAACTGGTATCAAGGTAATCGACCTTGTATGTCCATTTGCTAAAGGTGGTAAAGTTGGTTTATTCGGTGGTGCCGGTGTAGGTAAAACCGTAAACATGATGGAACTTATCCGTAACATCGCAATCGAGCACAGCGGCTACTCAGTATTCGCAGGTGTTGGTGAGCGTACTCGTGAGGGTAACGATTTCTACCATGAGATGAACGATTCAAACGTACTTGATAAAGTATCGCTTGTATACGGTCAGATGAACGAGCCTCCTGGTAACCGTTTACGCGTAGCGTTAACTGGTCTTACTATGGCTGAGAAGTTCCGTGACGAAGGTCGCGATGTACTTTTCTTCGTAGATAACATCTACCGTTACACACTTGCTGGTACAGAAGTATCTGCACTTCTTGGTCGTATGCCATCAGCGGTAGGTTACCAGCCTACACTTGCTGAAGAGATGGGTGTACTTCAAGAGCGTATCGCTTCAACGAAGACAGGTTCAATTACATCAATCCAAGCGGTATACGTACCTGCGGATGATTTAACGGATCCATCTCCAGCAACTACCTTTGCTCACTTAGATGCAACAGTAGTACTTTCACGTGATATCGCATCACTTGGTATCTACCCAGCGGTAGACCCACTTGATTCATCTTCACGTCAACTTGACCCATTAGTAATTGGTCAAGAGCACTACGATACAGCACGTGGCGTTCAAACAGTTCTTCAGCGTTACAAAGAACTTAAAGACATCATTGCTATCCTAGGTATGGACGAGCTTTCTGACGAAGATAAGCAACTTGTATCTCGTGCACGTAAAATCCAGCGTTTCCTATCTCAGCCATTCTTCGTGGCAGAGGTATTTACAGGTGCGCCAGGTAAATACGTTTCACTAAAAGACACAATTGCTGGCTTTAAAGGCATTCTAAGCGGTGAATTTGATGACCTTCCAGAGCAAGCGTTCTACATGGTTGGCTCTATCGAAGAAGCTCAAGAAAAAGCTAAAAGCATGTAATTAGGAGGGTAGTATGGCAGCTATGACTGTACATCTTGACGTAGTAAGCGCAGAGCAGAGCTTGTTCTCTGGTCTAGTTGAATCGATTCAAGTATCTGGTAGTGAAGGTGAGCTTGGTGTTAATGCCGGTCACGCCCCACTACTAACTGCCCTTAAACCTGGTATGGTACGTTTAGTTAAGCAACATGGTGAAGAAGAACTGATCTATATTGCTGGCGGTACACTAGAAGTTCAACCGAACATAGTAACCGTACTTGCTGATACAGCTGTTCGTGGTGAAGACCTAGACGAGCAAGCCGCAGAGCAAGCTAAGCGTGACGCAGAAAGCCAAATGGCTAATGCGTCAGCTGCTGAATTTGATTATCAAAAAGCAGCTATGCAACTAGCAGAAGCTATTGCACAACTTCGCGTAATTCAGCAATTACGTAAAAAGTAAGCCTATCCGGTTTTTAAAAGCCCACGTTATGTGGGCTTTTTTGTGCCTGTAATTTGGCTTTACACTTATATCGGTTAGCAAAGCTGGTTACAATAAGTGTAATTATTATGAATAGTTTGTTTATGATAGATTCAGCCATTATTTTTTATAATACGGCTGAGTATGTATACATGGAGTGACATGCGTAATCTAGTTAAGCTACTTTCATTAACTCCTCACTAAAACAACGGAAAAAGGAAATTGTTTTAATGGCTCTAACAACAGTAATTCTTGCTGCGGGTAAAGGTACTCGTATGCGCTCTGCTCTACCTAAAGTTCTGCACAACGTTGCAGGTAAACCAATGGTGCAGCATGTTATAGATAACGCAAAGGCACTTGGTGCAACCACCACTAACTTAGTTTACGGGCACGGCGGCGAACTATTACAACAACAACTTGCCGATAACGACGTAAACTGGGTACTGCAAGCAGAACAACTTGGTACTGGCCACGCAGTAGCACAAGCAAACCCTCATATTAATGATGACGACACTGTACTTGTTTTATATGGTGATGTACCTCTTACAAAGCAATCAACACTTGAGCGCTTACTAGCTGCAACACCTAAAAATGGTTTGGCGGTATTAACAGTTAACTTGGTTAACCCAAATGGCTATGGCCGTATGCTACGAGAAGATGGCAAGCTTGTAGGTATTATTGAGCAAAAAGATGCAAGCGCTGAGCAGCTACTTATCAGCGAAGTAAACACCGGCATTATGGCGGTTAACGGCAAGCTTTTAAAAACATGGTTAGGCAATCTATCTAACAATAATGCGCAGGGTGAATACTACCTTACAGATATCGTTGCTATGGCGCACAGTGAAGGTGTAGAAATCACCTCAGCACAGCCCGATCATGCAATGGAAGTTGAAGGCGCAAACAACCGCGTACAACTTGCAGGCCTAGAGCGTGCTTATCAAGCATGGCAAGCAGAAGAGTTAATGTTAAATGGTGCCACCCTAGCCGACCCTGCTCGTATTGATGTACGTGGCAATGTTAAAACAGGCGAAGACGTATTAATTGATATAAACGTTATTTTTGAAGGTAATGTAACCCTAGGCAATAACGTACAAATTGGCCCTAACTGCGTACTTAAAAACTGTACCATAGGCGATAACGTTGTAATAAAAGCGAATACCCTAATTGAAGATGCAAGCGTAGCGGCTAAATGTACGCTAGGCCCATATGCTCGCCTGCGCCCTGGTGCGGTTATGGAAGAAGACTCGCACATTGGTAATTTTGTAGAGATGAAAAAAACCCGCTTAGGTAAAGGTTCTAAAGCAAACCACTTAAGTTACTTAGGCGATGCTGAAATTGGCGAAAAAGTGAATATAGGCGCAGGTACTATTACCTGTAACTACGATGGAGTTAATAAAGCAAAAACCATTATTGGTGATAACGCCTTTATTGGTTCTAACTCATCACTTGTTGCTCCTGTAAATATTGGTACAACAGCAACAATAGGAGCAGGCTCTGTGATCACCAGTACCGTTGAAGATGAGCAGCTTGCAATAGCACGCTCTAAACAGCGTAATTTAACGGGCTGGAAACGCCCAGTTAAAAAATAGCAACGATCATTACTTATTAAATAATTACAGCGAGTTTAACACTCGCTTTTTATTGCTTAAATTTTGACTGTTATTTAAACTTATAGTTAACGGATTAAAAATTACACTCAAGGAAGTCTTATGTCTGCATATGCTCGTCGTGCTGTCGCCGAAAGGCAGCGCCAAAATCAAATCAAAAACATACTATCAGGTAATAATCACACTCTTATCCAAATGAACTCAGCAGAGTTTGTAGACTACATTATTTCTGTAAAGATGAAGCAAGGTAAATCTCGTTCAGAAGTGGTTGATTGGCTTGATGAGTTACTGGAAGAGCACAATTCACTATCAAGTAAATGGAAACGAATTAAAGATTCATTAAAGACTGGAGGTGGACTCTATCCTTTATTTAATGATGTGAAGGCATTAGCCATTATAGCGGCTGCAATGCAGCGCCAAGGTAATGTTTTCGGTAAGTTTAAAATTAAAGTTTATAATGGTTCCCCCGCTATTATAATGACTTCTTACCCTGGTATCAGCGCTCATTTAACGGGTACTCGTTATTTAGCAAGCAACCCCAAACTTTTTACTATCGGTGTCGGTAAATTAGAAGCTGCAAAAGCGATGAAGGGTGGGTTTGTACTCACTCTAGTAATTTCAGTCACATTTCATGCCACAGACTATTTCTTAAACGATCAAAAAACATGGCATGACTTAGTGGCAGGTGTTGCGGTCGACATGGCAGTAGTTGGTGCCGCTATTGCTACAAGCTCAGCTATAATCGCCATGGGTGGGACTTTAATTGCAGGTATCGCTATAGCTCCTTTAATTATCGTTGTATCCGTAGGATTTCTATTTGCTTGGTTTTTTTCAGATACTACAGCATACGTGGATTATGTTATTAAAAGCCTTCGAATCGCTGAAAAAAATATTATAGATAAAAAAGTTATAATTAATAATCAAATACAGCAATTAGAGGACTCTTATAAAGAAAGCCCTGTTGATTTTATGAAGAGATTTTTTTCCATACCTATTTTTAATGAGGCTCCTCGCAAGTGAAGTTCTTAATTTGGAAAGAATTAGAGCCCCAATACGAAGAGGCTCGCAAGAATGAAATTTTTTCTAAAATTCTATTGTTGTTGATTATTTTAGTAATTATTTACCTGATTGGTATTAATTTTTATTATGAATATAAATTACTTTTTATGAGTAGTGAAGACCCGTTTTATTTTAAAGAAAGCAGTGGCAAAGTTTTGCTAATATCCTTAATTCCATTTTGGTTTTATTTTGCTATGGCAGCAATTCAATTTTTGTTTAAATTTAGTTTTAAGTTATCTATAAAACGAGCCATTCAAAGCGGTATTTACGCTTGTTTATTTTTGGCTATTGGAATTATACCATTTAATACCTATATAGAATCAAGCATAGAAAAGCGTGGCTATAGTTTTTGTAGTTGGTATACAGCACCTTCATTCCGTGCTCCTGATGTATGGTTAAAAAACGATGAGTTATGCTTACAAGATGGCTCTGTCATAATCAGTGATATAGTCGATTGGTTTGAGAAGAAAAATCAGCAAGGTATTGAGCCTTCTGTTAATGAGCTAAAAGAGTTTATAAAAGAAACTCGAAAAAGGCGTAATGAGAATATAAATAGCTTTTAGCTACAAAGATGATTTCATGGGTAATAAGCTAATCCTTAGCTGCAAGCGAGTTTAACACTCGCTTTTTTATTGCCGAAATCTAATGAAAATAGAAGTGCCATAGCTTTGTCATACCTTTGTGTTGTTATTTTGTTCAATACCACACTAAGGAAAATAACAATGTTAAAAAGGTCACTTATAGCACTTTCACTCATATCAGTATTAACGGGTTGCTCACTAGATGGAGATGACGGCCAAGACGGCACGCAAGGTATCCAAGGGGAGCAAGGCACAGCGGGTCAAAATGGTACTAACGGCACCAATGCAAACTCTGCGTTAAATATAAGTTTAGTAGGCCGCGCTGTACTTAATGCCCAAAGCCCCGAAGGTGCAGCCGAAATAGTCGCATATCAAGCATCTAAAAAGTGGATTTACGCCATTAACAGCTCTGGTGATGAAGCCGTTGTTAATATTATACCCGCCGACACCTTTGATACGGCGGCCCTTGTTCAAGATAACGAAGGGATAGTGAGTGCAACTAACCTAACATCAACTAGTACCCTTACCTTAAACGACAACACCCCTGGCGATGCCAACAGCATAGCAATAGATGAAAACAACCAAATACTAGCTGTGGCTATGGCTGCTAAAAATGTGGGCGAAGCGGGACAAATTGCATTTTACGACATAAGCGGCGATGCACCCGCATTCATAAAAAATGTACCAGCAGGCTTTTTACCAGACATGGTGACTTTTAACCACGACGGTACAAAAATAGTTGTAGCCAATGAAGGTGAACCTAATGGCGATTACAGTATCGACCCAGAAGGCTCTGTAAGCATAATTAATATAGTAGAAGGTGTAGTAGCTGATACGGCAACTAATATTGACTTTACTAATTACAATAGTCAGCAAGCTGAACTTGAGTCTGATGGATTTGTGTTTGCTAACCCTACAGGGCGCACTATTAACGGAAATGTAATAAATACGACAGTAGCTATGGATTTAGAGCCTGAGTACGTCAGCATTTCTAAAGATAACAAATATGCCTACGTATCAATTCAAGAAAATAACGGTCTCGCTATTATTAACCTAGAAGATAATAGCGTAGAGCTAAAATCGCTAGGCTTTAAAGACTGGTCAAATTTACAAATAGATGCATCAGATAAAGACGGCGGTGTTAATTTTAAATCGTACCCAGGGCTTTATGGTATGTATCAGCCAGATACAATTTCAAGCTTTAGCTGGAAAGGCGCAAACTTTATAGTATCGGCAAATGAAGGTGATGCACGCGAGTACTTCTTTGATGTAACAGATGAAGCAGACTGCACAGCAAAGGGCGGCCTAGATTACGATGAAGATGATGGCTGTCTTGCCTATATAGATGAAAGCCGCGTTGAAGATTTAACGCTTGCAGCTAATTTTGACTACTTAAATAACGACGATGACGATATAGGCCGCTTGAAGGTAAACACTGTAAAAGGTGATACGAATGACGACGGTCAATACGAATCGCTTTATGCCTATGGTGCACGCTCATTTACTATTTGGGACAGTAATGGGCTGGTGGTATTTGACTCAGGCGATGACATAGGTCGTATTACCGCATCGGTTCATGGTGAAGCCTTTAATAACAATGAAGATGAAAACGAAGGTGACACACGCTCAGATGATAAAGGCGCAGAACCCGAAGCGCTAACAATAGGTACGATAGACGAACGCACTTTTGCCTTTATAGGTCTTGAGCGCATGGGCGGGATTATGGTTTACGATATTACCAACCCTTACGATGTGCAATTTGAAGATTACTTTTATAACCGTGGTGTAATAGAAGGGGCAGATATAACCGGCGACCTTGCACCCGAAGGCATGGTGTTTGTAACTGCCGAACAAAGTGCGACAGGCGAGCCACTGCTTATAATCGGTAATGAGATCTCAGGTTCTATAGCTGTATGGCAAATTGCAGCAAATTAAAACCAACAAAGCAGTACAGCGATTACTAAATGTACTGCTTTTTCTAACGCGCAAATATTAGCTGTAAAATAGCGACTTAACATGCGCGTTTTTTAATCTAAAATCAGCCCGTAGGCCTTTGTTTGTATGCGTTTTATACTAAATTCATTTATTTGTCAAAAAGCTGAAATAAAACATTGACCCCCGCTCGAATCTCCCTATAATGCGACCCCACTGAGACGGGAAACGCTGAAGCATAGCAAGGCACAACGGCTTAGAGAGTTAAGTAAAACTTC